>JAOZMX010000035.1 GCA_029934065.1 Bacteroidales bacterium | reverse complement strand
AATGAATGCGGTGTGGCACCGGAAGTACTTTTTCAGGAGATCATTGATGATGTGGTGATCGTGAAAGAAATTGCAGGGACACATGTGTTCTGGCCGGGCATTTATCAAAATCTTTTCCTGCTGGAGTCCGGAAAAGCTTATGCCGCCAAATTCGGAGCAGCGGTAAGCTTTAATTTCCCCGAATGCGAAACGATGAAAAGTTCGGCAGCAACGGGCGAAGTATCCGGTTTTGAGATCATTTCGACCGACAACACGCCCGGCCCGTCATCGCATACTTTGGTTTTCAGCCCTGAAGCCACCGCCGGTTTGAAGGCCGGCGACAGGCTCGTCATCGGAAATACCGCCGGAGATATCCGTATTGAACTACGGATTGACACTCCCGGCACTGCTTTGGGATTGCAGCTTTTCGGAGATGATCCCTCCACTGCCGAACGGGATGGATTTAAAGAGGGTGAGCCGGTATCGGTTTCGGTTTTGCGGGATAATGACGAACATAGCCTTTACTTGCATTACGCCCGGGCGTGGGACAAAGAGCAATTCCATACCGACGGAATGAGCCTGGTGAAATCCATGGAGATGAGTAACGGTGCGACATCATCCGGACTCTCATTTTTCCCCAATCCTGCCACGGAAAAACTCTGGTTTAATACTGATGGTGAAACATTGGATGTTACCGTTTTTTCCGTTGACGGCAACGTGGTGACAGAGGTCACCGGATGCAAAGGCGAACTCGATATTTCCGCATTGACGCCGGGACTTTACTATATGCAGGTCCGTCGGGCTGATGAAACGAAAACTTTCAAGCTGGTGAAACAATAGAAAAGTCAGGAGCAAACTGAAAAAAAATTCAAATGAAAAACGATTAAATTTATTCTGATGTCGTCAAAAAATTAAATAATGTATGAGTAAATATAAAAAAATACTTGTGTTGGACAGCACCATTACGGTTACAGACGATGATTTTATTTCGTTAACAGATATGTTAAAATCAAAAGATGGTAATTTTTTTATTTCAGACTGGTTACGAAACAGAAACACCCTTGAATATTTAGGAATATGGGAAAAAATTCATAACCCTGATTTTAATTATGGCGAATTCGCCGCAATTAAAAGTCAATCCGGATTAAACAGTTACAAAATAAGTGTAAAAGAGTGGTCGGAAAGAACGAAAGCAATCGGAATAAAAGCTAAAACAGGCCGTTACGGAGGCACATATGCTCATAAAGATATTGCTTTTGAATTTGGAATGTGGATAAGTGCAGAGTTTAAAATTTATCTGGTAAAAGAATTTCAACGTCTGAAAGAAGCCGAAAACGACCGTTTGAGCATTGAATGGGATGTGAAACGGCTTTTGAGCAAAACCAATTATCATTTGCAAACCGATGCAGTTCAAAAACATATTATTCCACAGAAAAATTATCAGAAAGATAAACAGTGGCTTGTTTATGCCGAAGAAGCCGATTTATTAAATGTTGCATTGTTTGGCTGCACAGCAAAAGATTGGCGTGAAGCAAATCCTGAACAGGCAAAGAAAGGGATGAACATAAGAGATGTGGCAAGTATAAACGAATTAACCGTTTTGTCGAATATCGAAAGCATGAACGCTATTTTGATAAAACAAGGTGTGTCGAAACAACAACGATTTACACAATTAAATGAAATAGCCAAATATCAATTAGAAGTTTTAAACAAAAAACAAGCCGATAAAAAACAATTACCGAAATAATAAAGATGAGAAATCAAATAAAAAAAATTAATGTATTTTGCAAACAAAATTAGATGATTAAAAATCAATAAAAAAAATAAACTCATGAAAAAACATACATTCTTTTTCTTGATAATGACCGGTTTCCTTTTGATGTGGAATCCGGCAAAGGCTGTTGAGATCACTTTTCAGGTTGACATGGCCGAACAAACGGTTTCGCCGCTTGGCGTACATGTGGCAGGCAGTTTCCAGGGCTGGGACCCGGCGGGCACCGAGATGACTCTGGTTGAAGATGCCGTTTACGCCGTCACCGTTGACCTGACCGAAGGCGAAGAGATCGAATTCAAATATGTGAACGGCAACGCCTGGGGAATGGACGAAACTGTGCCGGCGGGTTGCGCACAAAACGGAAACCGTTACCTGACCGTTCCGGCGGTAAACACTACCTTGGAAGCGGTTTGTTTCGGCAGTTGCACGGTTTGCAATCCGCCGACGGTGGCGGTCACCTTTCAGGTGGACATGAGCAACGAAACCGTCTCGCCGCTTGGCGTACATGTGGCAGGCGATTTTCAGGGCTGGGACCCGGCAGGCACCGAAATGATCCCCATCGGTAACGAAGTTTATGCCGTGACCCTCGATCTGGAATCGGGCAACTATTACGAATACAAATTTATCAACGGCAATGCCTGGGGAATGGACGAAACTGTGCCGCCGGAATGCGCCAGCGGCTGGAACAGGTACATCACCGTCCCGGCAGTGCCCGTAACGCTGGATGCCGTATGTTTCGGCAGTTGCGACCCCTGCGGCCCGCCGCCGGTGGACATCACGGTAACCTTTGAGGTGGATTTGTCGCAACAAACAGTTTCGCCCGACGGCGTGCATATTGCCGGTGGATTCCAGGGCTGGGACCCCGGTGCCACCGCCATGGAAGATGCGGGAAATAATATTTACACCTACACCACAATACTTCCCTCGGGAACGTATCAGGAATTTAAGTACATCAACGGAACCACCTGGGACGAAGCCGAAAATCTTCCTCCCGAATGTTCCCAGAACGGCAACCGCTATTTTACCGTTCCCGACCAGGATACGGTGATGACACCGCCGGTATGCTACGGCGAGTGTGATCCTTGCGGCCCGCCGCCACTGGATATCAATGTAACGTTTCAGGTAGACATGTCCGACGAAATCATTTCGCCAGACGGCGTGCATATTGCCGGGTCTTTTCAGGGCTGGAATGCCTCTTCAACGGAAATGACCAATACCGGTGACGACATTTATGCCGTGACGGTTTTATTGTCGTCGGGATATTACTACGAATTCAAATACATCAACGGCAATACCTTCGACGGCAGTGAGATCGTGCCGGAAGCCTGTGGTGTGCCCGACGGACAAGGCGGCTTCAACCGTTTTCTCTATACGTCGGAAAACGACACCACTCTGCAGGCACTTTGTTTCGGCAGTTGCGAGCCCTGCCCGCCGCCCATGCCCGAACACGATGTCACTTTCAGGGTGGACATGAGTTACGAGGAGGTGTCACCCGACGGTGTACACCTTACCGGAACCTTTCAGGGGTGGGACCCCGCCGCCACCGAAATGACCGAAGTGGAAGACGATATTTACGAGATCACCCTCCCGCTCGAAGAAGGAGATAACCACGAATTCAAATACATCAACGGCATTACCTTCGATCAGGCCGAGACCGTTCCTCCCGAATGTTCCCAGAACGGCAACCGCTATTTTACCGTTCCTGCCGCCGACACCGTAATGACGGCTGTTTGCTTCGGCAGTTGCGACCCCTGCGGCACTCCGCCGGTGGATGTCAATGTCACCTTTCAGGTGGACCTGTCCAATGAGTTCATTTCCCCCGACGGCATTCACATGGCAGGAAATTTCCAGGGATGGGATCCGGCGGCTACGGAACTTACGCTGCTTTCGGGCAACATTTATCAATACACACAGGTTTTTTCATCGGGAACATATCTTGAATACAAATTTATCAACGGCATCACTTTCGACGATGCCGAAGCGGTTCCCGAAGAGTGCGGTACGCCGGACGGTCAGGGCGGGTTCAACCGTTTCCTTACGGTTCCTGTAAATGACACGGTGTTGCCGGCATTTTGTTTCGGCAGTTGCGACCCGTGTGTCCCGCCGGTGGAAGTAAACGTCACCTTCAGGGTGGACCTGCACTGGGAAAATGTCTCCCCCGACGGCGTACACGTGGCCGGGAATTTCCAGGGCTGGGATCCGGCGGCTACGGAAATGCAACTGGTCTCCGATAAGTTTTACGAATACACCACGGTGCTTAATGCCGGAACGGATGTGGAATACAAATTCATCAACGGCATCGTGTGGGATAGCGTGGAAATGGTCCCCGAAGAATGCGGCATACCCGACGGTCAGGGCGACTTCAACCGCTATTTTACGGTACCTGCCAACGACACCACACTGCCTTTTGTCTGTTTTTCACAATGCGTGGCACCCTGCAATCCCATCAGCATCAACGAGTATCTGCAAAATTATGAGGTTTTTTATCCCAATCCGGTGTCGGAAATCCTTTATTTCACAGCGGAATATTCCGGTGCCATGGTTGAGATTTTCACCATTGACGGAAGGAAAGTACTGAATGAAAAACTCCGGCAGCGTCAACTTGATGTTTCACGTCTGAAAAAAGGACTTTATTTTATACGGGTCGAAAATGCCGGTCGTGTTGCAACCGGAAAGCTGATCATCGAGTAAATTGCCGGTCAGACGGGATTCGTTCCGGCGGGGGACTTTGCTCCCGAATATACTGCACCGCCAATGCTGTTGAACCGTGCACCTGTCACCGATTTCAGACAATTGGGTTGTTCCTCCAGCCGCAACAATCCGAGAAAGGCAAAGATCATGGCTTCTTTGTATTCGACGAGTTTTGGTTCGGGGATGACAAATTTACAATTTTCGCCACTGTAAAAGGCGATTCTTTCCATCAGGTAACGATTGTAAGCCCCGCCACCCGTGACCAGAATTTTTGCAGGGGAAGTGCAATCGAAAGATCCGGCAATCTGTACGGCAGCATGCTCAACAACGGTGCTCAACCGGACGGGTGCAACCGTTTTGTTCCCGGCAACAACCGGGAAAAATTCCTTTTCCACCCACTCGGCCCCCAACGATTTCGGAGCAGACCTTTTGTAATAGGGGAGCACATTGAGTTTTTCCAGAAGTGACGGATCGGTTTTTCCTTTCCGGGCCAGCAGGCCGTCCTTGTCATACGCTTGTCCCAGTTCCCGGCTGATCCGGTTGAACACGATATTAACGGGACAGATGTCCCAGGCTTTACGCACCCCGTTCACGCGGGCCGACACATTGGCGAAACCACCGAGGTTAAGGCAATAATCATAGTCGCCGAAAAGTAGCTCGTCGCCGGCGGGAACCAACGGTGCACCCTCGCCGCCCAGGGCCACATCCGTTGTGCGAAAATCGCAAACCACGGTTTTCCCCGTAACTGCCGCTATTTCGGCTCCGCTGCCAATCTGAAAAGTGAAATGACCGGTGGGCTGATGGAAAACCGTGTGCCCGTGCGAAGCAATATAACCGGGCGAAAGGTGATGCTTACGGATAAAATCATTTGTTATCCCGCCCAGCAAACGGCCGTATTCCGTATGGAGCTTTGCGAGTTGCAAGGCAGATAACTCTTTTGCCTTGTCAAGACTTTGCTGCCAAAGGGTTGTGTAAGGAACCGTTTCGGCCTGAAGAATTTCGAATTGCCAAACTTCCCCATGCCGATAGAACCGGCAAAAGGCCAGATCCACACCGTCGAGCGAAGTACCCGACATCAATCCGATGGCAGTATAGCTTTTCACCTCAAAAAGCCTCCGTTGTTTTTTCAAGTTGTATGCCTCTTGACCCTTTGATCAGGATGAGATAACCCGATTTGGGATGGACCTGAAAATACTTTTTGGCTTCATCCGCATTTTCAAAATGGGAGAATCTTTTCTGATCGTCGGCTTTGATAAACTGCGGCCCGACCAAGAAAACCTCATCAATCCGTTGTTGAAGGACAAGGTCAATGATCTTACGATGTTCATTCACGCTTTCGTCGCCCAGTTCAAGCATATCCCCGAGTACCATCATTTTTTTTCCGTTGCTTAATCCGGTAAAGTTTTTAATGGCCAGCGTCATACTCGACGGATTGGCATTGTATGCATCGAGGATCAGCCGGTTGCGGTCAGTTTGTAAATATTGCGACCTGTTGTTGGCGGGTTTATAGGCCTCCAGCGCCTGGCAGATCATTTCCCCGTCAACCCCGAAGTGAGAACCGATACAGGCAGCGGCAAGCAAATTGGTCAGGTTGTAATCTCCGATCAAATGTGTTCGTACGGTTCTTGTTTTGTCCGGAAATTGCATTTTCAGGGTCAAAAACGGGTCTTTTTCAATGATCTTACCTTGCACACCGGAAACGGATCCTGTCCCATAGGTAATTCTTTTCAGATTAGCCGAGAGGTTCATCAGCAAGGGATCATCCTGATTCACGAAAACCGTTCCGTTGTTTTTTTCCAGAAAATCATAAAGTTCTTTTTTGGCTTTTTTCACCCCGTCGAAACTGCCGAAACCTTCCAGATGTGCCCTGCCGATATTGGTGATCAAACCATAGCCGGGGCATGCAATTTCGCACAACTGTGCAATTTCACCCGGATGGTTGGCCCCCATTTCGATGATGGCTATTTCGCTTTCGCCGCCAATGGAAAGGACGGAAAGCGGCACACCGATATGATTGTTCAGGTTACCTTGGGTATAAAACGTCCTGTACTTTTTGGAGAGCACCCTTCCGGTAAGTTCCTTGGTGGTGGTTTTGCCATTTGTTCCCGTAACGGCAATCACCGGTATGTTCAGTTGTGTCCGGTGATGAACGGCCAGTTTACGGAGTGTATCCAGCACATCATCAACAGGAAAAAAACGGGGATCATCCTTCAACTTTTCATCATCCACCACAGCAAGAGCAGCTCCTTTTTCAAGTGCCTGTACGGCAAACCGGTTGCCGTCGAAGTTTTCCCCTTTCAGTGCAAAAAACAAACTGCCTTTGGTGATCTTTCTCGAATCGGTGGATATCCCCGAACTTTGTAGAAAATGCCGGTAAAGCGTGCTGATCATTTGATCCATCGGGTAAAAAAATTTTGGGCTAAAATACAAAAAACCCCGGGACTTTAACTGTTCCGGGGTTTCAACGAATATCTTTCCTTGTGTTTATTTTTTTATTGGTGCTCCCACGTGGTCCATGGCACAGCGAAATCCGAGATAGTCGGTTGATTTGGTCTCTTCAAGAAATCTTCTGACACTGGGATTGAGAAAATAGGCATCATCTTTCCACGATCCGCCTTTATAAACCCGCACTTTGTCGCTGATGAGTGAAGTTTTCCCGTAATCATACATCTTTTTGGTAGAAGCCTGATTGTTGGTATCAAGCGGCCATCTTTGACGATCAATCACCGATTGGTTGTCCCCATCAAGATAGTTGACATTATTGGCTTCACGATAATTGGTTCGTCCCTGTGCTTCGTTAACGGTAATTTCGCGATACCTGATCCTCCCCAGACTGTCTTTTTCGGCCAGATAGCCTTGTTCGTCACGCAGGGGTGTCATAAAGATATTTCCCCTGAAAGGGCTGAAGTCGGAGACATCCTCGTGACTCAAGGGACGATATACATCGGCAGTCCATTCGGAAACGTTGCCTGCCATATTGTAAAGTCCAAAGTCGTTGGGTGGAAAGGTTCCTACGGGTGCCGTGATGTCGTAACCATCGTTCAGGCTACCGGTCAGGCCCATGTAATCGCCTCTTCCTCTTTTGAAATTGGCATTGTAATGCCCGTAATATTGTTTTTCGGTGGTGTTTCTAACTTCAATGCCATCCCACGGGTAAATACGCCTTGAGGCAAGGTTCTCGTCCGTTCCTACCAATCCGTAAGCGGCATATTCCCACTCGGCCTCGGTGGGCAGACGATATTTCGGGAGCAGGATGCCGTCTTCGAGCCTGACGGAACGTTCTCCGGTACCGGCGGGATTGAGGTCCTGCAAGGGTTTGTTCACCAGTCCCGAATATTGGCCGGCGAGGTAAGCCTCGGTATTGAAATTGTTTTCATCTTTCTGGTCGGGGTCCATTTCGAGAATGCCCTGACGGATCAGCAACATTTCGTTGACCCTGTCGGAGCGCCATGAGCAGTAATCGTTAGCCTGCAGCCAGTTGACACCCACCACCGGATAATCATGATAGGCAGGGTGCCGCAGATAAAGTACCGACAACGGTTCGTTATAAGCCATGCGGTCGCGCCATACCAGTGTGTCGGGCAAGGCTTTGCGGTAAACCTCCGGGTAGTTTTCACCAAATACACGGTTTAGCCAGTAGAGGTATTCCAGATAATCAAGGTTGGTCACTTCGGTTTCGTCCATATAAAACGATCTTACCGTCACCCGTCGCGGCGGATTATCGTATTCGTACATGGGATCGGGAGCGGTTTGCCCCATGACAAATGTGCCGCCCTGAATAAACACCAATCCCGGGCCGGTTTCCTGCTCACGGGCCTTGGCGACTTCAAAACCGCCGTTTTGAGGATTGTTGTACTCCCACCCTGTAGTGGGCGAAACCTTGTTCTTCGAGCCGAAGATCCCTTTACAGGAAGTGATAAACAAAGGTATGGACAACAAAACAACAATGCTGATTAACTGCTGAATTTTCGACATTTTTATTAAGTTTTTTATAAAAAACAGTGTTATTAACTAAAAGGACGGGCATTTTATTGCTTTACCTCTTTTACTTTTTTTATCACATTGGAATATCCACGCAAGAGATACTTCATGAGCCCCTCCCGTTGCGGTGGATAATTTGGAAACGGTGATGTCGTAGCTGTAGCCGAAACGAAGCTCCCGGTAAACCGCTCCGAGAGAGATGATGACCGCATCGGGATTCTCGAATGCATTCCTGTACCACAAGCCCAGTGTGAAATAGGAAGCGGTGAGGTAAGCTCCGAGGTTCAGGTGACGGTAATACCCCTGTTGCTGGTAGAGTATATTCGGGGCGATTGAAAATCCTGACGACCGTGTGCGCGAATATCCCTTTTGTAATTCGATATTGGCGCCGGCATGGACGGTAATTTTCATGTTCAGTAAATTATCGCCTTCGCTGAAAAATCCGACATCCGGTTGCATCAGGTGGTTGGCCGCTGCGCCGATGAAATATTTTTCGTTAATGCCCAACAGGATCCCCCCCCCGAAATCCACCGTGCTGATGCTCTGACTGAAGCCGGAAGGGATGGGCCCCGGAGGCCTGATGTTTCCCGTTGCAGGGTCTATCTGCGAACCGAAAATAAAATCGTCCCATTGTGTGCTGCGCTGCATATACCCTGCCTGTAATGCAAAATTGGTCATCACGTTGTCGGAAATATTCAACCGGTATGCATACATGGCATTGACCGAAATATTGCTGATGGCTGCTTCTCCGGCTTTATCATAATTGACGATCATTCCCAGTCCGCCGTGGAGAAATTCAACATACTGATCGTAAGCAACACTGTACGATACAAAAGCACCGGGAAGTGCCGGCCACTGGTTGCGATAAACTGCAGATATCCTGGGGCAATACTCCACACCCGCCAGGGCAGGATTAAGATAGAGCGGGTTGGCATAAAACTGCGAATAAGTTACGTCCTGACCCTTCGCATATTGGCCCAACATGCCGATCAAAAAAACGAATAAGGTAAATTTTATGAATTTTAACATCTTCAAATTATCCACACGCAACCAATTAACATATAATTAACTCATATTTAATGCAGATATTTTGAAGGGCGTTGCGGGACTGCAATATTGATCAACCGCTCAACGTTTTAAAAACTTAATTTGTATTTACTGACAAAACTACTATAAGGATGAAATTCAAATCATTGTTATATTTATTTTTTTTAATGGCCCTGCCGGTTTTGGCTTTTAGTCAAAACCGTACGCTGGTTATAAAATTAAACTGGAACCCGATCGAAAAGATAAAAATATCGGAAAATGAATTTCAGGAACGGTTGAATTTCGATAATGCATCTTACCATGAAAATTATCCGTTAACGCCTTATTTCGAAAAGAAAATCCTGTTCGACGGCGGAATGAGTAGTATCAGGGCAGAGCTACACAATGCCGTATATCAAAGCCTTACGGGCAGCGAACTGATGGCAATGGAGAATCTTTTGCAAATCCCCGAACAGATCGTCGTTGAAACAAATACGGCTTTTGCACGAAGAGCGCAATATGTCTCGGTTTCGTTTTTGCCTTTCAGGCTGAATGCCGAAACGGCGAAATACGAAAAACTGGTTTCCTGTGATCTGGTCATCATTGCGGATGAAAAAACGGAAAAATCGGGCCAGGAGACCCAGGAATGGGCCGACCATTCGGTGTTGTCCACCGGCGATTGGTTCAAGATCAGGGTAAATGCCGACGGCATCTTCCAGGTTTCTTACGATGACCTCAAGGATCTTGGTGTAAACGTCTCATCACTTCATTCCGACAATATCCGTCTTTACGGCAACGGCGGGGGAATGCTGCCCGAACCCAACAGCGAATTCAGGTATGATGATCTGCAGGAGAATGCCATCGAAATAGTGGATGGCGGCGACGGAACATTTGATGCGGGAGATTATTTTCTGTTTTACGGACAATCGCCCGACCGCTGGGTACTTCGCCCTGACATCAGCAGGTTTTATCACCACAGAAATGTTTATTCCGATTATACCTATTATTTTATTACCGTTGATATGGGGCCGGGAAAGCGAATTCCGCTTTATACACCCGAAGCACAAACACCCAATTACACCGTTACGCGTTTTACCGATTATGCCTTTTATGAAAATGACCAGTACAATCTGATCAAATCGGGGCGGCAATGGTTTGGCGAGTTATTTGATTTCACCAACAAGAATTACTCTTTCGGATTTTACTTTCCCAACCTTGACCCGGAAGCTGAGCATTACTTGCGTGTCAGGACGGCTGCAAAAGCGGAAGCAGCCAGTTCTTTTTTCGGATCGGTTGACGGAGAAAACGTGGTCACAATGTTGATCCCCGGCGTATCATCCGGACCCAACGGCGATTATGCCAAAGCCAAGACCGGAGAAAAGGTTTTCAATACCAACAATCAGAACATTACTGTTGACATTCAGTACAACAACTCAACATCAGCAGCCAAAGGGTGGCTCGACTACATTGAGGTAAATGCCGTTTGCATGATGACTTTTCAGGGAGGACAAATGCTTTTCAGGGACCCTCATTCGATAGGCGAGAATCGTATTTCCGAATTTATTCTGGGAAACACCAACGGCAATGTTAAGATTTGGGAAACCACCGATCCATTGAACGTCAGACAGATCAAGACCACAACATCGGGAAACACGGAAAAATTTGTTTTACCTACGCCGGTGTTACGGGAATTTGTTGCTTTCATCAGCGGACCTAATCAATACCATCCGGAAATGATAGGGAAAGTACCCAATCAGGACCTTCATGCCGCACGCAATATTGATTATGTTATTGTCACGCATCCCGATTTTATGGATCAGGCCAATGAGCTGGCAAATTTTCATCGTTCTTTTTCGGGATTGAATGTTTTGGTAACAACCCCCGAAAATATTTACAATGAATTTTCGTCCGGCGCACAGGATATTACAGCCATCAAGGATTTGATGCGCATGTTGTATGAAACCGCCGACAACGGACATGAACCCAGATATTTGTTGTTGTTTGGAGATGCTTCTTATGATTACAAAGACATCCAGCCCGAGAACACCAATTTTGTTCCTACCTTCGAGTCGGAAGAGTCGTTGCACCATATCGGTTCCTATGCTACGGATGATTTCTTCGGGTTTTTAGACCCAACGGAGGGAACCGGCTCCAACGAATTACTGGATATCGGCATCGGCAGGTTTATCGTAAGAACATCCGATGAAGCCCAGATGGCTGTGGATAAAGTGAAACATTACGCTACTTCGCCGCTATCCATGGGCGACTGGCGCAATATGGTCACCTTTGTTGCCGATGATGAAAACGGAAACACCCACATCAACCAGGCAGAGCAACTTGCAACTTTCGTTGATACGGCCTACCCGGTTTACAATATCGACAAGATTTACCTCGATTCATACCAGCAGATCTCCACACCGGGGGGGCAACGCTATCCCGAGGTCAATGAAGCCATCAACACACGCATCGAAAAAGGAACGCTGATCATGAACTATACCGGCCACGGCGGGGAAGTGGGCTGGGCCCACGAACGGATTCTTGAGCTTTCGGATATCAACAGTTGGACAAACTACAACAAACTGGCTGTGTTTGTTACGGCAACATGCGAGTTTACACGATATGACGATCCCGGGAGAATTTCAGCCGGGGAGTATGTCTTTCTGAATAAAAAAGGCGGCGCCATCTCGTTGTTCACCACGGCACGGGCAACATTCGGCGGCTCGAACCTCAGCCTCAACAAAGGTTTTTACAAACATGTGTTCGAAAAGGTCAACGGAGAATACAATACCATGGGCGACCTGATCCGCTTGGCAAAACTGGAAAGCAGCTCGGAAACCAACGACAAGAAATTTGTCCTTATCGGTGACCCGGCCCTCAAGATTGCCTATCCCGATTACAACATCCAGACTACCACCATCAATCAGGACATTGTGTCCGAAAATGCCGATACCCTGAAAGCACTATCGTATGTAACCATTTCGGGACGTATCGTTGACGAGAGCGATAACCCGGTTACGGATTATCAGGGAACATTGTACTCCATTGTTTACGACAAAGAATCGGAAGTTACCACACTGGGACAAGACGACGGGAGTACGCCACGTACCTTCAAATTGCGAAAAAATGTGATCTATAAAGGAAAAGCCCGGGTAATTGACGGCGAATTCACCTTTTCGTTTGTGGTTCCCAAAGATATTGCCTATCAATACGGGCCGGGACGATTGAGCTATTACATCGAAAACGGAGAAAAGGATGCTTCGGGGTATTTCAACGACATTATTGTCGGCGGATACAGTAAAACAGGCGTTGAAGACAACACCGGCCCGGAGATACAACTTTATATGAACGACAGTCTGTTCAAACCCGGCGACATCACCAACGAAAACCCGCAACTCTATGCCGTCGTTTTTGATGATAACGGCATCAATACGGTGGGAAACAGTATCGGCCACGACATCGTTGCCATTCTGGACGACGACAACGAAAATCCGTTTATCCTCAACGATTTTTACGAAGCCGACATCAACAGTTTTCAACAGGGAAGCGTCAGGTATCCGTTCTTTAATATCCCGGCAGGGCAGCATACCGTAAAGTTCAAGATATGGGATGTTTATAACAATCCCAGCGAGGCTTTGCTCAATTTTGTTGTTGTGGACGCCGGCAGCATAGTCATTTCCGACCTGATCAATTATCCCAATCCGTTTTCCGGAACGACAAATTTCAGGTTCAACCACAATCAGTCCGATGCGGAAATGGATGTGGAGATCGAAATTTTTGATCTGACAGGCAGAAAGATCGCCACACTGAAAGATCACATCAACAACGACAGTTTTTATTCCGCTCCCATACAATGGGACGGCACAAACGACAACGGCAGGAAACTGATCGGCGGCATCTATATTTACAGAACCAAAATTACCAACGAAGATGGCGTTCAAACATCGGCAGCAAACAAACTGTTGATAGCGAGATAAAATATATTTGTTAAAATTTTGTATCTTACTGCCCTTTTAAGGTGTGAGATTGATTATTAATGAAAATGAAAGCGATTGATAACTCATCTTTTTTAAATGCTTAAACATGAATACGTTTTTAATGAAATACTTATCAATATTCTTATTTGTCATTCCACTGTTGGTCTTCGGACAAAACAAAACGGAACATAAGACCATTCGTTGGGTTGGTATCGAACAGATCAGCATCGGCAACGAAACACTCCGGCTTTTGAATTTTGACGGGGCCGTTAATGACGATGCTTTCGGATTGCTGCCCGTATTTGTTGAAATGACGGAATTGCCTGTTCCGGGAATGGATTTCCGTTACAGGGTTGATAATGCTGTTTTTGTTCCTTTCGACCATCAGGACGAAATCAAGCTTATTGCCGACATTGATCTTGTTAGCCGCACTTTGGAAATGCGTTCCGAAAAAGCCGTTATCAGCGGAAAAACTTACGATGTTTTCAAACTTTTGCCGTTACGGATCGACCCGGAGACAGGGTTGATTGAAAAACTGACCGCATTTGACCTGGTACGTATCCCGTTGATCGGCGAACCGGAAATCCTGAAGTCGGGAAACAACTTTGCCGAAAACTCCGTGCTTGCCGAAGGCGACTGGTACAAGATCAGCGTACAAAAATCAGGCATTTACAAAGTGACCTATTCAATGCTGAAAGAGATGGGTGTTGATGCGGACAATATCAATCCGCAAAACATCCGATTATACGGCAACGGCGGCGGAATGCTCCCCGAATTGAATTCGACAACGGTACCCGATGACCTGATAGAAAACGCCATCTGGGTTGAAGACGGCGGAGACAACAGCTTTGATGAAGGAGATTACTTTTTGTTTTACGGCGAATCGCCGGTAAAATGGGTTTATGAACCGATTAATCTTGCTTTTTCACACATTGAAAATCTCTATTCCGATTACACCTATTATTTCATCACGGTTGGGGACACTCCGGGAAAACGGATCCAAACCGTTGAACAATCCCCTCATCCCGCCACGCAGGTTTTTACGGATTTCCACGACTATGACTGTCACGAAATCAACACAACGAACCTGATCCATTCGGGAAAGGATTGGTATGGCGAGGAATTCAACGAAACATTAAATTATACTTTTCCATTTGATTTTCCGAATATCGACACCAGTTATTCCAACTATTTTGTGGGGAGGGTGGCTGCAAAATCGAACGCCATCAGTCATTTTTCCATTTATATCAATGACGATTCCCTTACATCGGTCACCGTGCCGGCCATCCCGCCGCAATCCATCATCATCTTTGCCAATGCCACAAAAAGAAGCAAACGGTTCAAAGTTTCAAACGATCATATTGATGTAAAAATAAGTTATGACAAGCCCAACGAAAGTGCCAAAGGCTGGCTCAACAATTTTGAGATCAATGTAAGGCGCAAGCTGAAATATTTGAACACACAACTACCGTTCAGAAACATCTTTTCCATCGGTGCGGGAAACATCAGCGAATTTAAGATCGCTTCGGTTCCCGGTGATCTGATGGTGTGGGATGTAACAAACTGTCTTGCCCCTGCCAACCTCGACCACTTGCAGGCGGGCGACACGCTTTCGTTCAGAATAGCTACCGACAGTCTCAAAGAATTCATTGCTTTCGGTATGGAAGACATGTATGTTCCCGGGATCGTCGGTAAGATTGAAAACCAGAACCTTCACGCACTGAAGGGCCATGATTTTATTATCGTTGCTCATCCCGATTTTATGGAGCAGGCCCAAAGGCTGAAAGCTTTCCACGAATCGGTGGACGGGATGCAAATATGTTTGGTCACTCCACAGCAAATCTATAATGAGTTCTCTTCGGGTGCACAAGACCCTTCGGCCATCCGTAACTTTGTGAAAATGATCTATCAGCGTTCCGGCGAACCATCAACACTCAAATATTTGCTGCTCTTCGGAGACGGATCGTACGACCCCAAGGACAGACTTGAGGGAAACCGTAATTTTATTGTGGCTTATCAATCTAAACAATCGCTGAAACTTACTTCATCCTATGTCACGGACGACTTTTTCGGATTGATGGATCCCAACGAGGGCTACGATGCTTCCGGAAATGTTGACATCGGCGTCGGGCGGCTCCCGGTGACCACTCCGGACGAAGCCGAAGAAATGGTGGATAAGATCGAGAATTATATGACCTATTCGGCTCAAACGCAGGGTCCATGGAGGAACAAAATGTGTTTTGTGGCCGATGATGAAGATTACAATTTGCATTTTTACCAGGCCGATACGGTGCTGGCAAAAGATGTGGCGCGCAAAAACCCCTCCATGAACATCAACAAGATCTATCTTGATGCATTTCAGCAGATATCCACTTCAGGCGGTCAGCGATATCCCGAGGCCAATGCCGCATTGAACAGGCAAGTGCAGGAAGGGGCCATATTTATGAACTATACCGGTCATGGTGGCGAACTGGGCTGGAGTGCCGAAAATGTACTGCAAATCTCCGACATCAATTCGTGGACCAACTTTGACAAGCTTCCCGTGTTCATCACGGCAACATGTGAATTCAGCCGTTTCGACAATCCTTCGATGACTTCTGCCGGCGAGCTCGTACTTATCAACCCTGTCGGCGGCGGCATTGCCTTGCTGACAACCACCCGGCTTTCGTTTGCACAATCGAATCTTACGCTCAACAGACGCATCTATGATACATTGTTCAGTGGCATACGCGGCAGTTATCCGCGGCTGGGAGACCTGATCAAATTCTCGAAAAACCCTTCCAGTACCAATATCCGGAATTTTGTGCTGCTCGGTGATCCTGCCCTGAAACTGGCGTTTCCGAAATACGATGTGGTTACCGATACCATCAACGGGATACCGGTTGGGGAATTTACGGATACCCTGCGTGCCAACGGTCAGGTTACCGTTAAGGGATACATCGCCGATTTCAACAACGACAGCGACATCGTGTCGCAGTTCAACGGGGTGTTGTACCCGGTGCTTTACGATAAAGCCACCATTCTTACAACCCTGGGCAACGATCCGGAAAGCAGCCCCGCGGAATTTACCCTGCAGGATCGCATTCTGTATAAAGGGAAAGTGAGCGTTGTCAACGGCAGATTTTCATTTTCCTTCATCATCCCAAAAGACATTTCCTACCAGTACGGAAACGGAAAACTGAGCTATTACGCAGCCGACAGCCTGTATGATGCAGGAGGCTATTATGATGAATTTATTTTGGGTGGCTACTGCGATTCCCCCGTTTCCGATACCGAAGGCCCGGAAATCAAAATGTACTTCAACGACAGTTTGTTCATCAACGGCAGTATGATCGGTAACGAACCGGTATTGTACGCCGAGTTGTTTGACCGCAGCGGAATCAACAACTGCAACAGCGGCGTGGGACACGACATTGTGGCAACGTTGGATGATCAAACCAGCAACCGCATTGTGCTCAACGATTATTTCGAACCCGGGCTGGATGATTTTACTTCCGGAATGATCGTTTATCCTTTCGGAATGCTGAGCAAAGGCAAACATACACTGGAGCTTAAAGCGTGGGATATGTATAACAACTCTTCCTCTGCATCCATCGAATTTTATATTTCAGACAGCATCAGCATTACCTTAACCGAGGTGATGAACTTCCCCAATCCTTTCACCGACGAAACACGGTTTACCTTCCGGCACAATCAATTTGGAGAAGACCTTTCCGTTGAGATCCGCATCTTTGATTTCAACGGACAATTGGTAACCACCATCAAACCCGACGTGGTCACCAATGGTTATACCATTGATCCGATCTTCTGGGACGGAACCGGCAGCGGCGGCTCAAAACTAAACCCCGGATATTATTTTTATAAAATTAAAGTTAGTAACGGCATTGGTTATCAGACGGAAAGAACACAAAAGTTGATCATTATGAAATAAATGAAAACTTTTTTTGTTAATGTTCCGTTGTAATTAACCAAAAAACAATATAACAATTAATTGACCGTTAACTTTTCATCAAAAATTTAGCGTTAATATCAAACTAATTCTATGAACCGAAAAACAATTTTCACAGCAACCATTTTACTTTTTTTTGCAATGGGAGCGTATGCACAGGGAGGATACAATCCTGAAGAATACATCGGGAAGCAAACCAATACGATTACTACTGCGGTACCTTTCCTTACCATTGCGCCCGATGCACGCGGCGGATCGCTCGGCGATGCCGGTATTGCATCCACACCCGATCCCAACTCGATGAATTACAACCCGGCCAAATATGCTTTTATTGATTCAAAGATCGGGTTTTCGGCTTCTTACAGCCCCTGGCTCCGTTCGTTGGTCAACGACATCAATCTGGCTTATGTTTCCGGATATTATAAACTGGACGACAGACAAACCATCGCGGCTTCATTACGCTATTTCTCGCTGGGTGATATCACTTTTACCGATAACAGCGGACATGTCATCGGCAATTTCCGCCCCAACGAATTTGCCGTTGACGCCACCTATTCGAGGAAATTTTCAAAAACATGGTCTGGTGCTGTTGCGGGAAGGTTTATTTACTCCGACCTTACACAGGGACAGGTGGTGCAGGGACAACAGACCAAGGCCGGCCTTTCGGGAGCTGCCGACATTGCCGTTTATCACCAGCATGAAATGAACTGGAGAAAGGTTGAAAACGCCGAATTGGCCTTTGGGATCAACATTTCGAATATCGGTACTAAAATTTCCTATACCGATGCCACCACCGAAAAAGATTTCATCCCTACCAACCTGAAGTTCGGTGCACGAATGACCATTGACCTCGATAATTACAACCGGCTTTCATTTATGCTTGACATCAATAAATTACTGGTTCCCACACCGCCTATTTATGCAACGGATACGCTGGGCAATCCCGTTTATGACGACAACGGTAATCCCGTTATTCTCAAAGGTAAGGATCCCAATGTTTCGGTTATTCAGGGGATGATTCAATCCTGGTATGACGCTCCCGACGGATTTAAGGAAGAGATGCGGGAGTTTTATTATTCCGCCGGCGTTGAATATTGGTACAACAAAACTTTTGCCGTCAGAGGCGGTTTCTTTTATGAAGACAAATACAAAGGAAACCGTAAATATTTTACACTCGGCGCAGGGCTGAAATACAATGTTTTCGGACTGGATTTTTCGTACCTCATTCCGCTTGAACAGCAAAATCCCATGGAGAACACACTTAGATTTTCATTGCTGTTCGATTTTGGCGCATTCAAAAAATAATCGGATAAAAACATAAAAAATAAATAAGGCCGGGGGAGGATTGTACTTTTCCGGCTTTTTTAATTCAACAATACTGTAAAGATGAAAATTAAGATTGGCTTCGGATATGATGTTCACCGGTTGAAAGACGGGCAGGTGCTGACTTTGGGCGGCATTGACATTCCTTCGCAAAAAATCAGCGTGGGACATTCGGATGCCGATGTGCTGATCCATGCCATCTGCGATGCCTTGTTAGGCGCTGCCAACCTGAGGGACATCGGATTTCAGTTTCCGGATACCGACGATACTTATGAAAATATCGACAGCAAAATCCTTTTGGAAAAAACCGTTGCTCTGCTCCGGGAAAAAGGATTCGGCATCGGAAATGTTGATGCCACGGTCTGTTTGCAACAACCTAAGATTGCCGGTTACATCCAACGGATGAAAACCGTGCTGGCCCAAAGTATGCAAATCGACGAGGAGGATATTTCCATCAAAGCTACCACAACCGAAAAACTGGGATTTGTCGGCCGCGAAGAGGGCATTTCGGCCTATGCTGTGACACTGATCGAAAAACAATGACCTTAAAATCAAGGCATAATTATTGCAATAATTGGCCGGTCTTTATTAATCAATCATAATTTAAACCTTCGGAACATGAAAAAGAAAATATTATCACCGTTTTTATACCTTGCCATGATCCTGATTTTTGCCGTAGCTTTCAGTGCTGAGGCTTCGGGGCAAACAAAAAAAGAACTACGCAAACAAAAAAAAGCACAAAGGGAAAAAGAGCAGCAAGCGGCCTTTCTTGCAGCTAAAGCGGCGATGCTCGATACGGCATTCGTTATTCCTGCGCAATCCATTCAGTTTGAGCGGGGCACTTATATTCCCGTCACCGGAAACATTAACTTTCTGAAGATAACCGGTAATGAATCGGTTTTGCAAATCGGTTCCACGCTTTCGGTAGGTCCCGGATTGAATAATCTTGGCGGCGTGACGGTGAAAGGCCGGGTATCGAACCTGAAAATATCACAAAGAAAAGAAAATATCTACATGAGTTATATCCTCACGGGAATTGTCGGAACAGTAAACATCTCGATTAATATCAACGGCTCGGATCAGGCTACGGTAAATGTTGACGGAATGTTTTCGGGATATTCGTTCACCATGCAGGGAACATTGGTAAGACCGGAAGAAGCATCCATCTACGAAGGGACAGAATATTAATGTTTCCCGAATTTCAATTACTTTTGCACGAAAATTCTCTGCAAAAAAGAATAATGAAGTGAATTTTATGTTTTCAGATGAGTCGAATTAAAAATTAATACACATGAGAAAGATAATGATTTTAATGCTGACAGCGTTTTTTGTCAGTGCCGGTTCTTTTGCTCAGGTTACCGATACAGTACCTGCGGTTGATTCAACACAGGTTGTTAAACCCGATCAAAGCAAATCGCAACAGCAAACCAATCCTTACATCAAGAAAAACAGAAAAACCGCCAACCGGTTTTATTTCGGAGGAAGTTTCAATTTCACTTTCGGCACTTATACATCCATAGGGGTATGGCCGCTGGTTGGTATCAAAGCCACTCCGAAATTGTCTTTCGGCATTCAGCCCGGCTACGAATATCTGAAATACAAGGATTATTACTACGGTGGAGGCGATTACGAAACCAGCAATTACGGGATCAGGATCTTTTCGCGGTACAGAATTATTCCCCAGCTCTATGCCCATGTTGAATATGCCTCGATCAATTACGAAAAGCAAAAACTGAATGACGCCGGGTTATACGAAGATTATCGCGAATGGGTGCCGTTCCTTTTTGTGGGAGCCGGTTTTTCGCAACGTATCGGCGGCAATGTATGGGCCTATGCACAGGTTTTGTTTGATGTGATCCAAAGCGAAAAATCTCCCTATCGCAGCGGCGAACCGTTCTGGACCATCGGTGTTTCAGCAGGATTTTAACACCTGATCATTCGTACGAGCCGAGAACATAAACCTGAAAATACAGCACCACTTCAATTTCATCCTCGTATCCCTTCAGGTCTTCCACACCAAAATCGGTTAAACTGGTTTTGGTGGTCATGGTGATAATATTAAAACCTCTTGATGTATTCGGTACTTTTGTAACATTGAATTTAAAAGCAGCGGGGACAACATTGGAAATATAGTTGATGTCCAGATCGAAAACATATTCCTGTTGTTCCGCCTGATTGTCAATGATCTCATTGATGGGGATCATGCCGGTGATTTTTAGTATTTCGTCGCCGGGAAAACGGTCTTCTTCCGCTTCATCGCCGGTAAAAAGCCTGGTATCCGACAGATCGATCCTCGCCAGGAAGTCCCCCGTTTTATAATTGATCACAATGCCGACATCGTTCGACTCAACATGGACGGGAAGGTTGTTCCTGACGGCATTGATCTCAAACTTCTGGCCTTTTACCTGAAGTTGCTTTTGGGCAATCAAAAATCCGGAGCTCAATACCGCCATCAATATAAATAGAATTCTTTTCATCAGGTTCATGGTCAATTTTTGTGGGTAAAGATACAAAATTTTTAGGTTTTGGAAACAAAAGAAATCCGATGTCCGATGTAAGATGTTTGTTATTTTTCCTCGACTTGTCAGGGTTTGATACTGATTTTAGATTGCTCTGTAAAGCGAAGGTGAGCGAAAATAATTATTTTTATGGCGAAAATCGGATTTACCGCAACGGGAGCAAACCATGGAATTGTTTTACAGGCATTACGGCAAAGGAAAACCACTGATCATCCTTCACGGATTGTTCGGTATTTCGGACAACTGGGTAAGTTTTGCCCGCCGGCTGTCGGAGCGATACGAAGTTTTTATCCCCGACCAGCGCAACCACGGGCGGTCGCCCCACCATCCGGAATTCAACTATGACGTTTTGGTTGATGACCTTTTCGAATTTATTAATCGACACAAGATTCACGATCCGGTAATTCTGGGGCACTCCATGGGAGGGAAAGTGGCGATGCTTTCGGCTTTGGAACACCCCGACCTGCTCAAAGCGTTGATCGTTGCCGATATCAGTTTGCGCACCTATGAGTACCGGCATCACCATTTGAAAATGATCGAGGCCATGATGGGGGTGGATTTGACGGCCGCAAAAAGTCGTTCGGAGGTTGAGCTTCAACTGAAACAAAAAATTTCCGAAGAACGCGTCAGGCAATTTCTGATGAAAAACCTTTACCGCAGAGAAAATAACGAAGGTTTTGCCTGGAGATTAAATCTGGAAGCGATCCAAAGAAATCTGGTCGCTGTTTTTGAAGGAATCAATACAAACAGCATATTTACCAAACCGGCGCTATTTATCCGGGGAGACCGGTCCGATTACATCAGATACGACGATTTCGACAGGATTTATCGCAATTTTCCAAATGCCGACATTAAGACCATCGAAGGGGCGGGACATTGGCTGCATGCCGAAAAACCGGATGAGTTTTACAAAACGGTGGATGATTTTCTTCGCCGTAACGAGTTGTAGGCATGGTTTTATTGTCAATTGTCAACACATAACTCCTAACCCATAACTTTTTACTTTTGCCTTCTGCCTTTTTACTTTATGACAACATGTTGGTTAGTTTTGCTTCCCAAGAGCCTAAGGCACAAAGTTATCACAAAGGAAATCCTCATGTTGTAGCTTGTCAACGTTGGGAGAAATACTACAACCTTGTTTCCAAACGCTTTACCATCCGGTCTTTCCATTCCGAAAAGCTTCCTTCGATGATCTTTTCCCTTGCGGTTTTCACCAGCCAAAGATAAAATGCCAGATTGTGCAGGCTGGCGATCATGGGGGCGAGGTATTCGTTGGATATGAACAGATGCCGCAGGAAAGCTTTTGAATATTGCCTGTCAACGAACGAATGGCCGTTTTCGTCCAGCGGAGAGAAGTCGTCTTTCCACTTTTCGTTTTTCATGTTCATAATTCCTTCGGTTGTAAAAAGCATTCCGTTTCTTCCGTTGCGCGTAGGCATCACACAGTCGAACATGTCGATGCCGAGGGCGATGCTTTCGAGGATGTTTGCCGGGGTGCCGACGCCCATGAGGTAGCGGGGTTTGTCGTCGGGCAGGATGGAACAAACAAGGTCCGTCATTTCGTACATCATCTCTGTGGGTTCGCCCACCGAGAGGCCGCCGATGGCATTGCCGTCGGCATTTTTTGCGGCGATGTATTCGGCGGAGCGTTTGCGCAGATCGGCATAGGTGCTGCCCTGCACAATGGGGAACAAAGCCTGTCGGTGTCCGTATTTGGGTTGTGTTTTGTCGAAATGTGCAATGCACCGGTCGAGCCAGCGATGGGTAAGCTCCATGGAATTGCGTGCATAATCGTATTCGCAGGGATAGGGTGTGCATTCGTCGAAGGCCATCATGATGTCGCCGCCGATGATACGCTGGATGTCGATGGTGTATTCGGGTGTGAAAAGATGGCGAGAGCCGTCGATGTGCGACTGGAAGTGTGCACCTTCTTCGGTAAGTTTACGGTTGGCCGCAAGCGAAAAGACCTGATAGCCGCCGCTGTCGGTCAGGATGGGTTTGTCCCAGCCGTTGAACCGGTGCAGGCCGCCGGCCCTTTCGAGGATATCCAACCCGGGACGCAGATAGAGATGGTAGGTGTTGCCGAGGATGATCTGCGCCTTCACGTCGTCGCGCACATCCCTGAAATGGACGGCTTTGACCGTTCCAGCCGTGCCCACCGGCATGAAAATGGGTGTTTCGATACGGCCATGATCGGTTTCGATAACTCCGGCTCGTGCCGAAGACTTTTTGTCGCCGGCCAGTAATTTAAAGTTCATCTGTTCTGTTTTATTGGAAATGGCGGCAAAGATAGTGAATTGATTTTCTTTGATAATGTAGAGATGCGCTTTCAAATGAGGAATTTTCCTGGGAGTCCACCGAAAAAGAAATAG
>JAOZMX010000034.1 GCA_029934065.1 Bacteroidales bacterium | reverse complement strand
TTTGCCGGTTTGCCAAAAAATACCATTTTTGCAAACTCGAAAATTATCATTAACAAAATATTAAAACATCAATAACAATGAGCGGAAAAACTTTTGTTGAAAAAATATTCGGTGCCGAAACGGGAAGCATCGTCTTTGCCAAACCCGACATCATCCTTACGCACGACAACACGGCCAGCATAGCCGGGACCTTTAAAAAGATGAACGGCTCCAAAGTGGCCGACCCCAACCAGTTGCTGATCGTCCTCGATCACAACGCACCTCCCACCAATGCCCGTCTTGCCAACCAGTACCAGCAGATCAGGGACATCGTCAAAGAGCAGGGGATCGGTAAATTTTACGACATCGGACGCGGCATCTGCCACCAGATCATGTCGTACCATGCCCGCCCTGGAATGATCGTGGTGGGCAGCGACAGCCACACCTGCACGGCAGGAGCCTTCAACGCCTTTGCCGCAGGCATCGACCGTACCGAGGCCGCCGGCTTGTGGAAACAGGGCGAAACATGGTTCAGGGTTCCCGAAACCATCAAGATCACACTCCACGGCAAGCTGCCCGAAGGCGTCTATGCCAAAGACCTTTCGCTGTGGATCATCGGGATGATCGGCTCCAGCGGCGCCGATTACATGTCCATCGAATACCACGGCGACGGCGTGAAAACACTGTCGGTATCGCAACGCATGACCATCGCCAATCTGGCTTCGGAAATGGGCGCCAAAAATGCCGTCTTCCCCGCCGACGAAGTACTGGAAGAATATTTCGGTGAAACCTTCGAAGGAGTTTGGGCCGATCCCGATGCCAAATACGCCCGGGAAATAGAGATCAACCTCGACGAACTCTTCCCCGTCGTGGCGGCACCGCATCATGTGGACAACGTGAAAGCATTGTCGGAAGTGCAAGGCATCAAAATTCAGGAAGCCATGGTGGGCACCTGCACCAACGGACGGCTCGAAGATTTGCGTGAAGCCGCCGCCGTCCTCAAAGGCAAAAAACTGCCTGCCGACGTTCAGATGCTGATCATCCCCGCCTCCAAGGAGATTTACCTGCAAGCGCTCAAAGAAGGACTCATCGAAACCTTTATGGAAGCCGGAGCTCATGTGCTTGCCACCTCGTGCGGCCCGTGCCTCGGCACCGGTCAGGGCATCCCCGCCGACGGCTACAACGTCATCTCCACAGCCAACCGCAACTTCAAAGGCCGCATGGGCAACAAGGAATCAAGCATCTACCTTGCCTCGCCCGCAGCAGTGGCATGGTCGGCGCTGAAAGGAGAGATCACCGACCCCCGCGGCATCAAAGCCGACGAAAAATTCCCCTACGTCATCGAGCAAAGCGCCACGGTGGAAATCGCCCCCGGCGACGACCGCTATCACGACGGCGTGTGGGACTATGCCGACGTGAACAACCTCAACACCGACCAGATGTTTGCCGGCAACCTCACCTACAACGTGCTGTCGTCCGAACCCGAAAAGATCATCCCGCACCTTTTCAAAGGCTTCGACGACAGTTTTTCCGACAGGGTTTCCAAAGGCGACATCATCATCGCCGGCGCCAACTTCGGCTGCGGCTCATCACGCGAACATCCCGCCGTGGGCCTCTCCTATGCCGGTGTAAAAGCCGTCGTCTGCAAATCGGTCAACAGAATATTTTACCGCTCGTCGGTCAATCAGGGCCTGCCCATCATCCTGCTGCCCGAAGCCGTCGATGCTTACCGCGCAGGCGACAGCGTCGGCATCAATTTCGAAACCGGCGAAGTAACCGTCGGAGAAAAAGTTTTCAAATTCGCCCCCCTACCCGACAAACTGATGAAGATATTCAATGCCAGAGGTCTGGTCAATTACATTAAGCAACTGTAGGAATACTTTATGATTTTTCGGGCGGCAACCGCGTGCTACGTTATAGCTGCATGCCTGCAAGCCGTGTTCCGCTGCGGCGTGCGGGGGCTTCCTCCGGGCGCCTCCGCCGCCGTGCTCCACATCGGCCCGCAGGCATGCAGGCTGCCACTCCGCCCGCTGCCGCAGCAGCACAAGAAAACAAAGTTAACCCGGGCAATTTGCGCAGATTACATTCTCCACCATATTCACACTTTCCAATGAAAAGTTCCGCCGAAGGTTAAAAGCGGGAAATATTTTTTGATTTCACAAAAAAACATAATTTCGCAGACGGATAATTATGAAAAAAATGAACATTGTAATAGCAGGCGACGGGGAAGTGGGATTTCATCTCGCCAAATTGCTTACGGATGAAAACCACGACATAACCGTTGTTGACCCCCATACCGAGTTACTCAAACTCATCGAATCGCACACCGATCTGATGACCATTGCCGGTGATTCAACCTGTATTTCGGTTCTCGAAAGGGCCAACATCAAACGTGCCGACCTCCTGATTTCGGTTGTTCACAACGAACACATCAACCTGATGACCTGTATCATCGGGAAAAAACTCGGCGCCAAGCGAACCATTGCACGTGTTGCCAACACTGAATATCTGCTGCCCAATACCATGGAGTTATTCAAGAGTTTGGGTGTGGATCACATGGTGTGCCCCGAACTGCTCGCCGCCGAGGAGGTGGTGAGCCTGCTGGAACAAAGTGCCGCCACCGAAACCTTCAGGTTTTCCAACGGCAAGCTTATTTTGTTCCTGATTAAACTCGACGAGCAGGCCAAAGTTGTGGGCAAAACGTTAGATCAGATTGCTTCCGAGTTTCCCAATCTCAACTTCAGGGCAGTGGCCATTCACCGGAATTCAAAAACCATCATCCCCCGCGGTAATGACGAATTCAAAGCCAACGACCTGGCTTATGTGGTTTCCAAACCCGACGGGATAAAAACACTCATGGAACTCGGCGGAAAAAAACCCTTTGAGATCCATAACGTGATGATTGTTGGCGGAGGAAGAATCGGACGTAAAACCTCTGTTGCCCTGGCCAACAAGTATGACATCAAGCTGGTGGAGCTGGACAAAGAGCGGTGCATGCTGCTGACGGACGAGCTTCCCGACTCGCTGATCATCAACGGCGACGCCAGAGACATCGAACTGTTGCGCGACGAAGGCATCGAAAACATGGACGCCTTTATTGCCGTAACCGACAACTCGGAAACCAATATCCTGACCTGCCTGCACGCCCGTCAGTTTGGGGTGAAAAAAACCATTGCCCTTGTCGAGAACATCGACTACATCGACATCTCTCAAAACATCGGCATCGACACCATCATCAACAAAAAACTCATCACAGCCAGCTATATCGCCCGGTTCACCATGGGTTCGTCCGTGGCTTCCAGCAAAGTACTGCACGGGATCGACGCCGAGGTTTTCGAATTCATCGTCAAACCCGATTCTCCCATCACCAAAAAGCCCATCAGAAAACTTAAATTCCCCGATGGAGCAATTATCGGCGGGATTATCCGCGGTGACGAAAGTTACATTGCCATCGGGAATTTCAACATCAAACCGGGCGACAAAGTGGTGGTCTTTTCACTGCCGTCGGCCATTCATAAAGTGGATCGTTTCTTTAACTAATCCCCATGCCCTGGTCAAAAAAATTAAATATCGAAATCATTCTGCGTATCATCGGCATTTTACTGATGATCGAGGGTTTTTTCCTGCTCACCGCCCTGCCCTTTTCCATTTATTACAGTGAAGACCCTTTCGGGTGGGCATTGCTCGACGGCGTACACGATTTTTGGCCGTTGTTGTTGTCGGCATTGTTTACTTCGCTCATCGGAATATTTCTCTATTTTGCCGCGGGGAAAGATGTAAAAAAGAATTTAGGTAAACGCGAGGGGTACATTATCGTTTCCATTGCATGGATCGTGATCTCTGTTTTCGGGGCAATACCGTTTGTTTTAAGCGGCTCGGTGACGAGTTATACCGATGCATTTTTCGAGACTATTTCAGGCTTTACCACCACAGGGGCGTCGATCCTCAATAACATTGAAGGCGTACCGAAGGGATTGTTGTTCTGGCGGTCGATGACACACTGGATCGGAGGCATGGGCATCATTGTGTTGTCGCTGGCCATTCTCCCGTTTCTCGGTATCGGCGGCATGCAGTTGTTCATTGCGGAGGTTCCCGGGCCCACGCCCGACAAGCTGCATCCCAGAATTACCGCAACAGCCAAACGGCTGTGGGGCATCTACGTTATGCTGACCATTGTGGAAACAGGATTGCTGATGCTCGGCGGGATGAACCTTTTCGACGGGCTGTGTCATGCTTTCGGCACCATGGCCACCGGCGGATTTTCCACAAGGAACACCAGTATTGCCGGATTTTCCCCATACATTCAGTATGTCATCACCGTTTTTATGATTCTGGCAGGCACCAATTTCACCCTCCACTACCTTGCATTGCACGGAAAGTTCAAAGACATCCGCAAGAATGAGGAATTCAAATATTTTATCTTTATCATTTTGGTCGCCACACTGATCATTACCGTGTCGCTCATCGTTATTGACCAAATGCATCCTGAAACCGCTTTCAGGGATTCGATTTTCACGGTGGTTTCCATCATCACCACCACAGGGTTTGTTACGGCCGATTACCTGTTCTGGCCGGGCGCATTGTGGTTTATCATTTTCGGGCTGATGTTCGTGGGCGGCAGCGCCGGCTCCACGGGCGGCGGCATCAAAGTAGTGCGTCATCTGTTGCTGTTCAAGAACAGCCTGCTGGAATTCAAACGACAGGTACATCCGCAGGCCGTCTTACCGGTAAGGATGAGCGGAAAACCGGTATCCCAGGACATCATTTTCAATGTACTGGCTTTTTTCCTGATCTACTTCATCATTTTTGCCATCGGCACCTTTGTCATGTCGCTGATGGGGCTTGACTTCGAAACTGCCATCGGAACAACCATCGCCACACTGGGAAATATCGGCCCGGGAATAGGCCACGTCGGGCCGGTGGATAACTACTCCGCCATTCCGGCCATCGGCAAATGGTTCCTCTCCTTCCTCATGCTGTTGGGCAGGCTTGAATTGTTCACTGTGCTGATCCTCTTTTCGCCGGCATTCTGGAAAAGATAATTGAGTAATATAAAAAATCATTATCAAATTTTATATCTTTGAAACATGAATTTGATTGAGAAAAATATTGAGCCGTTGAAAAAATTGTGTAACCAGCACAATGTGGCCAAATTATATGTATTTGGGTCAGTTAACACCCATCAATTTAATGAAAATAGTGACATTGATTTTCTTGTCAGATTTGACCCCATCGAATTGGAAAGATATGTTGATAATTATTTTGATTTTAAATTTTCCTTGGAAAATATTTTTAATCGCAAAATTGACCTGCTGGAAGAAAATGCCATAAAAAATCCATATCTAAAAGAATCTATTGATCAAACAAAAAAACTGATTTATGGATAATGAAATAAAAACATATCTTTATGACATTAATGCTGCAATAACAGCATATTGGTTTCATAAATACAGGGCTGAATCACCTTTTAAATAATTGAAAAAATATACTATTTTTGTGAAAAAGGGGAGATTATGATGTCAACAATTGAACTAAAAAATTTATTAATTCAAAGAATTGCTGAAATTGAAGATATATCATTTTTAAAAGCAATCAAAACAATCCTGGATGCAAAAGCAGAATCAAGGACATTACAACTAACTCCGGAAATCACCGATATGATTTTGGAATCAAAAAAGGAGATTGAAAAAGGATTGATAATTGATAATGACTTATTTGAACGGGAACTGGAAGAATGGCTAAACGAAAAATAATTTGGTCACATCGAGCTAAAATCAGTAGATACGAGATACTTAATTTCTATATCGAAAAGAATAAAAACAACACCTATTCAAGGAAACTTAATAAACGTATAAACAAAGAATTACGATTACTTCTTAAATTTCCGAACATTGGAATTAAAACAAATATTGAGGAAGTTCGCGGATTAATCATCGAAAATTTTATCATCTTTTACGAAACGAATAAAGATTTTATCATCATACATTATATTTGGGATTCACGGCAGAATCCGGAAAATTTGAGAATAAAATAAATTCATTTGAGGGGATTTCAAGACTTTATGAATATAACAGTAACCATCCATCACCTTTTTGATCGTTTGCAATAACCCTGAAAATTCAAAACAAACTCACACGGTTTTACAAAACATGTTTCTCGGCATGGTAAGAGGAACGTACCAACGGTTTGCTTTCCACAAACCGGAAACCTTTTTCAAGTCCGATCTTTTCCCATTTTTCAAAAACTCCGGGATGTACATAATCGGCAACGGGCAAATGATCCCTTGTGGGTTGCAAATACTGTCCGATGGTCATCACGGTGCAACCCGCTGCGAGCAGGTCGTCCATGGTCTCCAACACTTCCGCTTCGGTTTCGCCGAGGCCGGCCATGATGCCCGACTTTGCCGTAATCCCCGAAGCGGCAATTTGTCGGAGCACCTGCAAACTCCGGTCGTACTTTGCCGCACTGCGCACCTGTGGCGTAATCCGGCGTACGGTTTCAAGGTTGTGTGAAATAACCTCCGGACCGGCATCAATCACTTTTTGTATCAGTTCCGGTTTGCCCTGAAAATCGGGAATCAGGGTTTCGATGGTAGTGTGCGGATTCACCGCTTTCACAGCCCTGATGGTTTCGGCCCAGTGTCCGGCACCGAGGTCGGGCAGGTCGTCGCGGTCAACGGAAGTGATCACGCAATGTTTCAGCCCCATCAGGCTGACCGACTCGGCAAGGTTGCGAGGTTCATCAGGATCAACGGGATCCGGCTTGCCGGTTTTGGTAGCACAAAACTTGCATGATCGCGTGCAGATGTCGCCCAGAATCATAAATGTTGCCGTCCCCAGCCCCCAGCATTCCGCCATGTTGGGGCACTGTCCGCTGGTGCAGATCGTGTGCAGCTTGTGTCGCTCCACAATCTCTTTTACCTTCACGTAGGCTTTGCCGGACGGAATCCTGATCTTCAGCCAGTCGGGTTTTCGCAGTAATGGTTCGGGCATCTTTCAGTCGGTTTTTTTATCGGTTGCAAAGGTAGCCAAAATGAAATACGTCCATCGAAAAATCAAGCAACAAATTTCTGCTGATTATCAATAAATACTTGTATGTTTGTCATCCGGAAAACTTAAAAGCATTGTGAAACAATTCATCGGATTTGTAAAAAAAGAGTTTTACCATATTTTTCGCGACTATCGAACCCTGTTAATTTTGTTCGGGATGCCGGTGGCACAGTTGCTCATCTTCGGCTTTGCCCTCACCAACGACATCAAGAACGCTCCCATTGCCGTTCTGGACCACTCCAAAGACGAAATGACCAGGCAACTGACCGCGAAAATACTTTCGTCCGGGTATTTCATCCTCGTGGAGAATCTTCGTTCGGAAGCCGACATAGAAGAAGCCTTCAGAAAAGGAAACATCCGACAAGTATTGATCTTCGAACAGGACTTTGCCGCAAAGATCAGACGCAACGGCACAGCTTCCCTGCAAATCCTTGCCGATGCTTCCGACCCCAATGTGGCGAGGATACTCACCGGATACATCACGGGCATCGTCAATAATTTCCAGAATGAAATACTGAAAGACACACAACTTCCCGTGGAAATTGTTCCGGAGGTAAAAATGCTTTACAATGCCGAGCTGAAAAGCGTTTTTCAGTTTGTACCCGGTGTGATCACCGTTTTACTTTTACTCATCAGCGCCATGATGACTTCCATTTCCATCGCACGGGAAAAAGAGATGGGCACCATGGAGGTTTTGCTGGTGTCGCCGCTCAAGCCGGTGCAGATCATCATCGGGAAAGTGTTGCCTTACATTCTTCTGGCGTTTTTTATCGCAATGGTGATCCTGCTGTTGGGACACGTTGTTTTTGGGGTTCCGGTGAGAGGCAGCTTGGTCTTGCTGTTGCTCTACACCATTATTTACATCATACTTGCACTCTCGCTCGGCATCTTTGTTTCAACGCTAGTCAGCAGCCAGCAACTGGCCATGCTGATCTCCGTGGTAGCCCTGATGCTGCCCACGATCATGCTGTCGGGGTTTATTTTCCCCATCGAAAACATGCCGTGGCCGTTGCAATGGCTTTCAAACATCATCCCGGCCAAATGGTTCGTCATCATCATCCGCGGGATCATGCTGAAGGCCGTAGGTGTGGAGTTGCTTTGGAGAGAGACTTTGATCCTGTTTCTGATGATTGCCTTTTTTATCGGATTGAGTGTTAAAAAATTTAAGATCAGACTGGAATGAGAACGATAGGCTTCATATTACAAAAGGAGTTCCTGCAGGTTTTCAGGAACAGGATGATGCTGCCGATGATATTCGGTATGCCTTTGTTCCAGTTGCTTGTGCTTGCCTATGCCGCCACTTTCGAGATGAAAAACGTAAGAACGTTTATCGTTGACATGGACCGGTCGGTGGCTTCGCGCGAACTGACCGGCAAATTCGAGGGTTCGTCATTTTACACCATCACAGGTTTTTCGTTCAATTACGAAGAGGCCGAAAAAAGCCTTAAAGCCGGAAGATCGGACATTATCATCGAAATACCCTCCGGATTTGAACTTGATTTGCAAAAGGAGAAAAAAGCCACCATCGGACTGGTGGCCGACGCCATCAACAGTACTACGGCCAACCTGGCTTATACTTATACTTCGGCCATCATCAAAGATTACAATCTCGACATGGTGGAAAAACTTGTGGGCAAACCGGTGAAGCCTCCCATCGGAATAACCTATTCCTATTGGTTCAATCCCGAGCTGAACTATCAGACTTACATGGTTCCGGGTATTTTGGCACTTCTCGTCACATTAATCGGCATCTTTCTCGCCGGCATCAACGTGGTTCGCGAAAAAGAGATCGGTACCATCGAACAGATCAATGTCACACCCATCAAAAAATACCAGTTTATTGCCGGCAAGCTGATCCCCTTTTGGATCATCGCCATGTTTGAACTGGCTTTCGGGCTGATCATCGCCAAACTGATCTTCAATATTCCCATTGTCGGAAGCATCTGGCTTGTGTTCGGCGTTGCCGGGGTTTTTATGATCGCCACACTGGGGCTGGGACTTATCATTTCCACCACTTCCGACACCATGCAGCAATCCATGTTCGTCACCTGGTTTTTTCTGGTGGTTTTCATTTTAATGAGCGGACTGTTCACTTCTGTTGAAAGTATGCCCCGCTGGGCGCAAATGATCAACGTGGTCAACCCCATCGCCTATTTCATAAAAATCATCCGTATGATCATGCTCAAAGGCTCCACGTTCCGCGACATACTTCATCCTTTCATGGCGTTGGTCATCTACGGTATTGTTGCGCTTTCGGTGGCCGTCTGGAGATACCGTAAAGTGGCATAAAAACGTCCGATCTAAAGGTTCATATTGAATAAAACATCAAATGCTATTACATAAGACATCAAATAATATTGAGAAAAAACAGCATGATAACAGAAAAAATATCGGGTAATATTGAGAAATATTTCGAGCTTTACTGCGTAATAATACGAGCTTTACTGCGTAAAATGCAAAAACATGGTTAAACAAACTTATTATCAACGCATTAAAAACAGGCTAAAAAGCCCCTTAAAATTCATACTGGTTATTATCGGGCCAAGACAGGCAGGAAAAACCACTTTGATAAAACAACTATTCAAACCGGTTTTTTATTCCGGGCTGCTTGCCGCTCTGCTGTGGCAATGTGCCAATCCGGTTTCTCCCACGGGCGGGCCCAAAGACATCACCCCGCCACAGGTTGTGAAATCCGATCCGCCCAATTTTTCTAATCATTTCGACAAAAAGAAGATTACCATCACCTTTGATGAGTTTGTAACCCTGAAAGACGCCAATCAACAAATTATCATTTCTCCGCCCTTGAGTGAAAAACCTGATTTTAAACTGCGAGGGAAATCGTTTGTCATCAACCTCAACTCGGAGTTGAAATCCAATACAACTTACACGTTTTTTTTCGGGAATGCCATTGTTGATCTCACCGAAAACAATCCCCTGGCACATTACCTTTACGTGTTATCCACAGGCGACCATATTGATTCGTTATCCATCGGCGGGAAGGTGGTTTCGGCATTCGACCTTCAGCCGCGCGACGGGATTTTTGTGATGCTGTATGAACCCGGCAACGACACTGTCCCTCCGGATTCCCTGCCTTACCTCGTGCGCCCAACCTATGTTGCCAAAACCGACGCCGAGGGGAATTTTAATTTGCGAAATCTGCGCGATGAGATGTATAAAATATTTGCGCTCAACGACCTTGACAATAACTATTTGTACAACCTTCCCAACGAAGAGATCGCATTTATCGACAGTTTGCTCAAACCCCGGGCAACGGCTTCTCCGTCACCTTCCGATACAACGGCAGCCGATACCCTAACGGGAGAGCTCCCGGATAAGGACACCATAACCGGCAACGAATCCCGGAAAGACTTTTTTCAATTGAGAATGTTCACCGAAATAGACTCCACACAACGGCTATCGGATGTTAAAACATTTAAACCGGCGGGATTTTTGATAATTTTTAAATTCCCCGCTTTGCATCCGCAATACCGGGTTGTCAATAAAGAGGTGGATGAAAACTGGTGCATGGAAGAACTCAATGCCCGGCGCGATTCGCTCATGGTATGGGTGAAAGACCGGCAACTGGACAGCCTGCAGCTGCAGGTGGCCGACGGTGATTCCATATTGGATACAGTAATGCTTGTTATTAATCCGCCCGAGAAATCGACCCGGAGACGAAATCAGCCGAAAACCAAAAAGCCGAAACCCGAAAAACTGAAATTCAAGACCAATACGCTGGGGTCGGTGATGGACCTCAGGCAACACCTTGTGCTGACCTTCGCCAATCCGCTGAAAAATTACGATTTCAAAAATGCGACTTTTATTACCGGAGAGGACACTTTAACAGGAGCTCCTTTCGAACCTGCCGATACGCTTCACCGCCGCTTCAAACTGAACCATCAACTTGAGGAGCACACAAAATACGAAATTTTGATTCCCGATTCCGCATTGTTCGATATTTACGGCATCACCAATGATTCCATCAGGATTTCTTTTACAACAAAACAATTGAGCGATTACGGCAATATTTTCATTGATATCGAGTGCCGGTCTGATGATCACTACTACATTATTCAGCTTTTGAGGTCTGAAACTGAAATCGTACGTTCGCAATACATCCATGGTTCTGCCGAAGTTTCTTTCGAACTCGTTCCACCGGGAAAGTACAGGATCAAAGCCATTCTGGATTCGCGACGCAACAAAAGGTGGGACACGGGGGACTATCCAAAAAAAATTCAGCCGGAAAACGTTTATTATTTTCCGGCCGAAATAAATATCAGGGCCAACTGGGATATCTCCGAATCGTTGACCCTGCCGTAATATTTTAAATTACTATCAGATAAAAGTAGCGTTTTTTCTAACTTTCGTTACAACGGTTGATGCAATCGATGATTTCAGTTAAGGTTTGATTCTTCAACGAATAATAAATCTTTTTTCCGTCCCTTTTCGAATTGAGTACGCCTTTGCTCTTCAGAATATTCAAATGGTGGGAGGCCGCAGCCTGTTCGATGTTCAACCGGTTGTAGATCTCCGTAACGCTTAATTGCGTTTCATTGAGCAGGTCAATGATGGCAATGCGCATCGGGTGGGCAATGGCACGCAATTTACTTGCTGCCAGTTCCAATTTTTCAATGTCTAATTTTAACTTTTCCATTAAGTGTGATTTTTGGGCAAATGTAGAAAAAAAATAAACATACGAAACAAATAAATATGTAATTTATTTAATCTTTAAATAAATCCGTGAACGCGAATTTGTTACCGTCAAACAAACCTTTGTCGCTTAATTTCAGGTAAGGAATAACCAAAAGCGCCATGAATGAAAGGGTCATGTATGGTGCATTCAGCCTGGAACCGAGGCCTTTGGCCAGCTTGTCCATTTTGTCGTAGGCTGCTGCAATTTCGAATCCGTTGTTGGTTGCCATGAGGCCGGCAACCGGCAAAGGGAGAACATGTTCACCGGCACCGTCAACCAGCGAAATGCCGCCACGGGCTTCCACAACCAGATTGACGGCTCTTACAATTTCTTCATCACTGCATCCAACAGCAATGATATTGTGGCTGTCGTGGGCAACGGTGGAAGCAATGGCTCCCCTTTTGAAATTAAAATTGCGGATGAAAGCAACAGCGGGTTTAGCCGCTGCATAGCGGTTGAGCACGACGATCTTCAAAATATCACGCTCCGTATCGGGCACCACCTTGCCGGCTTCCGTTTTGGCTTTCAGTATCAAATCATTGGTGATCAACTGGCCGTCCAGTGCTTCCATTACATGAATGTCAGCACCCTTGGCTTCAACAGCAATATCATCCGGATGAAGGGGTTCAGCATGAAATGCATTGGGTTCGGTTTCGGAAACCGAACCGATGAGGCTTTCCCCGTTTTCAGCCACCCGGACTCCTTCGATATAGGTGGATAAAACATTGAAATCGTTCAGGTTGTCAACCACCATAAAATCGGCGTCATCGCCCGGCTGCAGCAGTCCCACGTCAAGACCGTAGTGGTCGATGGGATTGAGGATGGTGCTGCGCAAAACCGTCAAGGGATCATACCCTTTGCCGAGGGCACGTTTCACCAGTTGGTTGATGTGTCCTTTCACCAGGTCGTTGGGGTGTTTGTCGTCGGAGCAAAACAACACTTTATCGGGATGGGTTTTCAACAAACCGACAAGCGCCTCGAAATTTTTGGCGGCACTGCCTTCCCTGATTTGTATTTTCATGCCGTATTTGATTTTATCCAGCGCCTCCTCCATAGTAAAACACTCGTGGTCGGTGGTTATTCCGGCTTCGATGTATTTCCGGGCCTCCTCCCCTTTCAGCCCCGGAGCATGTCCGTCAACGGGTTTGCCGTACTTTCGGGCAATGGCGATTTTTTCCATCACCTCTTTATCACCGGAGAGAACACCTGGGAAATTCATCATTTCCGACAAATATTTGATCTCGTCCATGGCCAGCAACTCTGCAATCTCCTGCGGGCCGAGCACTGCACCGGAAGTTTCGAAGGGCGTAGCCGGCACACACGACGAAGCACCGAAATAAAATTTAAAGGGCACTTTACGGCCGTTCTTGATCATGTATTTCACGCCGTCAATGCCGAGGACGTTGGCAATCTCATGGGGATCGGAAACCGTGGCTACCGTTCCGTGAACTACGGCCAGCCGTGCAAATTCCGACGGGATCAGCATGCTGCTTTCGATATGCACATGCGAATCAATCAACCCGGGAAGGATGTACTGGTCTTCAACATAATCCGACTCGCGAACCGCAACAATTTTATCATCTTCAACGGACACAACACCGGAAAATATCTCTCCTTTGCGCAGGTCAACAATTTTCCCCGAAATATCAAAAACATTTTTATTATGCATCGCAGCTCCTTTTTTATTCAAATTTTTATTTTAAATTTTCCAACAGGAAATCCGTCATTTTTTCATAGAGGTGAAATCGTGTGTTTTTGCCGGTGTAAATGCCATGGTTTGAGTTGGGATAAAGCATCAGCTCGAAATCTTTGTCGGCAGCCACCAGTGCAGTGATGAAATCATAAGTGTTTTGCGGATGAACATTGTCGTCGGCCATGCCGTGTATCAACAGGAATTTACCTTTCAGCTGGTCTGCAAAATTGATGGGAGAGTTGTCGTCGTATCCGTCGGGGTTTTCCTGCGGGGTTCGCATAAAACGCTCGGTGTAGATGTTGTCGTAATACCTCCAGTTGGTCACGGGAGCCACGGCAATACCCACATCAAAAACATCCGAGCCCTTGGTCATGCACAACGAAGCCATGTATCCGCCGAAACTCCACCCGAAGATGCCGATGTGATCTTTGTCCACCCAGGGCAATCCCGCAAGGTATCGGGCCGATGCGATCAAATCCTGTGTTTCGTATTTCCCCAGTTGCATGTATGTTATTTTTTTGAAGGCTTCTCCACGGGCACCGGTTCCGCGGTTGTCCACCGAAACCACCACGATACCCTGCCCGGCAAGGTACTCACTCCACATGTTGCCCGAGCCGAAATTGTTCCGCACTGTTTGCGAACCCGGCCCGCCGTATATATCGAACAATACGGGATATTGCTTTTCAGGATTGAAATCGGGCGGAAGTATCTTCCACGCATTCAACTTTACGCCGTCGGCCGTAGTTATGGTGAAAAATTCTTTGGGCTGCAGATTGTATTCCGCTCTCAACTCCTTGAGTTTTTCATTGTCCTCAAGTACTCGGATGAGTTTCCCGTTCTTCCCGTAATTCACCGAATAGACCGGCGGTGTTGTGGCGTCCGACCATACCTTGATGAAATATTTGAAATTGCTGCTGAAACGTGCACTGTTGGTCCCGGCTTCCGGTGTGAGGCATTTTTTGTTTTTCCCGTCAAAGCCGATAACATAAACATTGCGATCCAGCGGCGACACTTCAGCCGACTGATAGTAAATTTTTTCGTTCTTCTGGTCAACACCCGTCAGGTCGGTCACATCCCATGACCCGGTGGTGATTTGCTGTAATTCACCTTTTGAAATATCATAAATGTAAATGTGATTGTACCCGTCCCGTTCGCTGGTCAGAAAGATACGGTTGGCATCATCCGCAAAACGAATGGCATCATAATTGGCATCTTCGATGTAATACTTGTTTTTTTCCGTAAAGACCACCTGCGATTTTCCGCTATCGGCATCGGCAAAAAGAATCTCAAGTTTGTTTTGCAGCCGGTTCACCCGATAGACAGCCAGCTTATTGTTGTCGGATGTCCATTTGATGCGCGGGATGTATTGATCGGTTTCAGGGCCTGTATCCACCGGAATGGTTTGCCCCGTTTCGAGTGAATAGATGTGCACGGTCACAATGGAGTTGTCCTCACCGGCTTTGGGGTATTTGTAATGGTACCGCTCGGGGTACAGCTCTCCGTAATAGGTCAGCGTCCATTCTTTAACGCTGGATTCGTCAAACCGCATAAAGGCAAGTTTTTTTCCGTCGGGCGACCAGCAAAATCCTTTGGTGACGGAAAACTCTTCTTCGTAAACCCAGTCGGTTGTACCGTTGATGATGTGTTCCTTTTCTCCGTCGAAGGTTATTTGTTGTTCTTTGCCCGTGTTCAGGTCTTTGATGAAAAGGTTGTTTTCCCTGACGAAAGCAACTTTCGAAGCATCCGGCGAAAAGTCGGCCAGCCGTTGTTTTCCGTTATCCGACAACGGAGTCAGCTTTTTTGTTTTTGTGTCGAAAACGTAATAATACGACCTGGATGACCTTCGGTAAATGGATTCGGTTTTTGTTGCAAAAAGTATTTTGGTTTCGTCGTTGCTTAATTTGTAGTTGCGCAGCGAGATGGGGACACTATCTCCGGGAGGGATCAGTTCGTCCGAAGCAACGATCGTTCTGACCGCTTTCCCTGTTTTGTAGCTGTATGCAACGATGGAATCGGAGGTGATCCTGGCAAACAACTCTCCGTCTTTCAGCGGCGAAATACCTCTGACACCATGCGGATAGAATTGCCCCGATTTAAGAATCGTCTCAAGTGAAAGCTGCTTTTCCCCCTTTTCCTGACCGTTGACGGTGGTTGCAAACGGGATCAAAAAAAGAAAAAACAACACTCCGTAAAATAACTTTTTCATCATCAATCAATTTAAACGTTAATTTGATAAGAACCCGCCAAAATTATAAATTACTTTGATTCCACGATGTTATTAAGGTTTGTTTTTTAACATCCAAAGGTTTGTCGGAACAATCGGTTTTGTTTCGGGTAATTTTTCATAGTTTTGCAAACCGAAAAACATCAGGTTTTGAACACATTTATTTTAACATGCGTAATCCTCTCCTTGTCGATGGACGCCTTTGCAGGTGTTTATCTCAACGGTTTTTTGCGTGAAAGCAAAGTCTCCTATTTGTTTTTTGCCGGGCTGGTCATTTCGGTTTTCAATACGTTGACAGCACTTGCAGGAAGGCTGATCGGCAGTCAAATCAATCTGCTTCTCGAAAATTTCACCCTTCCGCTGGCCGTAGCCATCATGTTTGTGCTGGGGATCAAAATGGCCATCAAATCTTTCAGGCCCAAGTTTCAGGAGATAACCTTTGAGCTGAACCGCAGAAATATCCTCATGGGTTATGCTTCCGCACTGGGGATCAATGCATTTTTGCTGGGCATCGCATTATCGGCTTTTGACACTCCTTATCCGGTTTTTATCATGATGTTTGCCGGTATCTTTTTTATTTCTCCCGTGTCAGGAATGTTATTATCGCGTAAAAGCAAAAAGTTTTTACTTGCCGCACGTTTTGAATTTGCCGGCGGCATCGTGCTTATCGGCGCTTCTTTATTTTATATGATTAAATATTTTGAACTGATTTAAAAACCACAACAATGAAAAAGTACTTTTTACTGCTATTACTGACGTATTTTGGCTCCATAACCTTTGGCCAGATACCTCCGGGTTACTACGACCCTGCCTCTAACCTTTCGGGCACAGCACTGCAACAGGCCTTGCACAACATCATCAAAGATCACGATAGTGAGACTTACAATGAGTTGTGGGGCGATTTTGCAAGCACCGATAAAAAATCCAACGGGAAAGTCTGGGACATGTATTCGGATGTGCCGGGAGGAACGCCTCCTTACGAATACACTTTTTTTTCCAATCAGTGCGGGAACTACAATAGCGAAGGCGACTGTTACAACCGTGAGCACTCCTTCCCGAAAAGCTGGTTCGGCGGGACGGTTTACCCGATGTACAGCGATCTGTTCCATTTGTATCCTACCGACGGTTATGTCAACAGCAAGCGGAGCAATTATCCCTACGGCGAGGTGAACAATGCCTCGTGGACTTCGATGAACGGCTGCAAGGTGGGCGACAATGTTTATCCGGGATACAGCGGAACGGTGTTTGAGCCCATCGACGACTACAAAGGTGATTTTGCAAGAACATATTTCTACATGGCAACACGTTACCTCGGCGAGGACGGCAATTGGCCGGGCAGCCCCATGGTGAACGGATCACAGCCGAAGGAATGGGCGCTGAACATGTTGTACGAGTGGCACAACAACGACCCGGTCAGCAACAAGGAGACTCAAAGAAACGATGCCGTTTACGACATCCAGCACAATCGCAACCCCTTTATTGACCACCCAGAGTTCGTAGGAATGATCTGGTTTAACACTTCTACGGCAGATGCCCTGTTGGACAGAACGGACTTTAATGTTTTCCCCAATCCCGTAACGGACAAGATCAATATTAAAATGACCGGTAGGGTTGCGGAAGGAACAACGTCGGTAACCATTTCCGGTGAAACGGGTTGCACGATTTATTCGGCTTCTTTCCCGGGCGAAAGTGTTATTTCCATTGATGCAAGCAGCCTTTCCAAAGGATTTTATTTGCTGACCATTACCAAAAACAACAGCCGTTATCCGGTCACCTTTAAATTTGTAAAATAATTGTCCTCAAATTATTGCAATAAATAGTGGCAAAAATAAGAATCACAAAAGCATACAAATTCGACACGGCACATTCGTTGCCAGGGCATGACGGTTTGTGCAAAAACATTCACGGCCATTCCTACGAGTTGTTGGTAACATTGATCGGTGAGCCCATCAATGATCCCCGTTCGCCGAAATACGGAATGGTCATCGATTTCAAAGACCTGAAACAAATCATCAAAGGCCTGATCATTGATGAGATCGACCATTCCATCATTCTGCGGAATGATGCGCCGCCGGCATTGCTCAAAGAAATGAAAAAGAATTTCGACCGCATTTTGCTGGTTGATTATCAACCAACGAGCGAAAACATGATCCTGGATTTTGCCGGAAAAATACAAAAAGCACTCCCCCGCAATGTAAAACTACATCACCTGAAACTTTGGGAAACCGTTACCTCATATACCGAATGGTATGCCGAGGATAATCCCTGATTAGTACGAATCCAATACGTGCATAAAAGAGAATCCGATAATTCCGAAGATCAGGAAAGCGATTACAAACCCAACCACCATCCACAGCAGGGATGCTTTGGCCCAGTTGGCCTTGTTAACATTGGTATTGGTCGAAAACGCCCATACAAAAAGCATGATGATGCCCACCAGCGGAATGGCCGTGATCAATATGGTGATAAACCATTCGCCCACCGACATCGGCTGATTGAGATGTTCCTGATACCTTTGGTAATCGTTAAATTCTTGTTGATTTTCCATTTTGATAAGGTTTAATAATTCAGCACAATGATACGATTTTTTTTAATGAAAGCATCAGACAAAAAGTTTTTTTAGAAATAACGAAAGGGGCTGATACAGCCCCTTTCCTTGATAATTGATCGTAGTTTGTTTTATCAGGCCCTTTCCTGGTATTCCTGAAAAAAGGCAGTCTTTTCTTTACGCTTCATCAAAAAATTTGATGGAATCTCTGATGATCTCAACGGCATCGTAAATTTGTCCTTCGGAAATGACCAACGGCGGAGCAAAGCGGATGATATGCTGGTGTGTGGGTTTTGCCAGCAGGCCGTTTTCAGCCATTTTCACACAAACGTCCCATGCTTCTTTCCCGTTTTTGGGTTTAATGATGATGGCATTGAGCAAACCCTTGCCACGTACCGTTTCGATCATGTCCGAGTCGATCTCGCGCATCTTTTGACGGAATATCTCTCCCAGGCGTTCGGCACGCTCTTCCAGGTTTTCATCTTTCACAACCTGCAAAGCGGTTACAGCAACTCTTGCAGCAATGGGATTTCCCCCGAAGGTTGAGCCGTGTTGTCCGGGCTTGATGGTGAGCATGATCTCGTCGTCGGCCAGCACGGCTGAAACCGGAAATACCCCACCGGAAAGTGCTTTCCCGAGGATAAGCACATCAGGACGTACGCCTTCGTGGTCGCAGGCGAGCATTTTACCTGTGCGGGCAATGCCGGTTTGCACTTCATCGGCAATAAAAAGAACGTTTTTGGCTTTACAGAGATCGTACGATTTTTTCAGGTATCCTTCATCCGGCACATAAACGCCTGCCTCTCCCTGAATCGGCTCAACGAGAAAACCTGCCACATTGGGGTCTTCCAGTGCTTTTTCCAAAGCCGGTATATCGTTGTAAGGAATAATGATGAAGCCCGGTGTATAAGGGCCGAATCCTCCTTTGGCTTCCGGGTCGGTTGACATGGAGATGATGGTTGTCGTCCGTCCGTGGAAGTTGTTTTCACAAACAATAATTTTGGCTTCGTTCTCGGGAATACCTTTCACATCATAACCCCACCTGCGGCAAAGCTTGATGGCCGTTTCGTCGGCCTCGGCACCCGTATTCATGGGCAGTACCTTATCGTAGCCAAAGTATTCGGTAATGTATTTCTCATAAGGCCCCAGCGCATCATTGTAAAAAGCACGTGAAGTTAATGTAAGCGTTCTGGCCTGGTCAACAAGAGCACCCACAATTCGCGGGTGACAATGCCCCTGATTGACGGCGGAATATGCCGAAAGGAAATCAAAATATTGTTTTCCTTCAACATCCCATACATAAGCGCCTTCGCCTTTGGACAAAACAACCGGCAACGGATGATAGTTGTGTGCTCCGTATTTATCTTCCATCTCGATTGCCATTTTCGGTGTGATTTTTTCAGCCATAATATTTAGTTTAATCAGTTAGTATTTATTTCATTCGGGCCGCAAAGATATAAATACCTCTCTCGAAAAAAAATTATTGCCGAACAAACAGATTATTTTTTTGCAGGATTTTCATTTCCCAAAACAAGAAAGTATTCTCATTAATTTCTTCAGGACAGGCAACCCCTGAAAGCTTTTACTGTCTAATGATATATTAATTCAAAATCATTAAAAAGGAATCGCTATGCAAATGTTTACATTTTACCTTAAAACCTCATTCAAGAATTCTCTTTTCACGCTTATGCTCTTTTTCCTCATCCCTTTCACTGTAGATGCCGAATGGGTGACGGTAGCAGGTGACGGAACAAAAAAAGAACCGCCGAAAGTTACCATCATCAGTGATGATGCCTCAAGCACGGTGATAAAAATTGAGCTTTCCGGTTTTGAAATAAGCCCATTGGCCACAGATTCAAAAACATACCGGAAGGTTGATCTGCTCAACGAAACATTTGTCAACAAGCCCGGCTATCCGGCTGTTCCTTATGTTGCAAGGACTCTCGCTATTCCGGATGATGCCGCCGTTTCTGTCGAGATTCTCGAATCGGATCAGGTACAAACCTTTAAGAATATCCTTCTGCCTCCCGCCCGCGAAAGCTGGTACGAAAGTGAATCCGAAACACCCTACCTGGAAAATACCGATGCTTACCGTTCTTCCGGCGTTTATCCGGAGATGGCTGTACGGTCGGAAGACCCGGTTGTATTTCGCGATTTTCGCATTGCCCGGGTATCCTTCTTTCCCGTTCATTATATTGCCGCAACACACGAGTTGCAGGTGGTAACGTCCATGACCGTGCGCATCAGTTACGGCCGCGGCGAGGTGATCAATCCCAAAACCACACCGTACAGACCAATCCCCCCTTCATTTGCAAAGCTTTACCGCAGCTTTATCTTCAACTACCAGCAAGTCCTCAACAGGGTTTACGATGGCAAGGAAGAAGGTCACGACCTGATGCTGTGCATCATGCCGGATATGTTTGTTGAAAGTTTTCAGACTTACGCCGACTGGAAAAGAAAAAGCGGAACGGATATCCACATTACAAAATTCAGCGACATCGGCGCCAACGCCAACAATCCCGAGATCATCAAGAACCATATTACCGATGCTTACAACAACTGGGAAGTACCGCCAACACATGTGCTGATAGTGGGTGATGACGGAATTTTCCCGAAAAAGATCGTCGTTTACCCCGATTATTCATTCCCCAACGAGGATTATTTTGTCGAGATCGAAGGCAATGATTACTTTCCCGAAATGATGATCGGACGGTTTACCAATCAGGGTGATTACAGGATGCGCGTGATGATCAACAAATTCATGCTTTACGAAAGAGAGCCTTACATTGCCGAAACCGACTGGTACAAAAAAGGCACCTGTTGTTCGAACAATGATTTTGAATCGCAGGTTACAACCAAGAGATTTGCAGCCCACAAAATGCTGGATTACGGCAATTTTACTTCGGTGGATACGATGATGAGCGACGGTAGCTGGGGGGGATACAACTGTACGTATCACCTGAATGATGTGATTTCAGCAATAAATGAAGGCCGAAGTTATTTGAACTATCGCGGTGAAGGCTGGAGCGACGGCTGGCATGCCAACTGCTATCAGTTCAGTACCGGTGATGTGGCCGACCTGAACAACGGCAGAAAATTCACTTTTGTTACCAGTATCGGCTGCGGGGTGGCCATGTTTGATACCTGGGGCGGTAACTGTTTCGGAGAAGCATGGGTACAACTGGGAACCATCAGCAACCCAAGAGGCGGCGTAGCCTTTGTCGGGCCGGTATCCAACACCCACACAACATACAACAACAAAATTGATAAAGGAATTTATGTGGGAATGTTTCAGGAAGGAATGGACTCACCCGGCGAAGCATTGATACGTGGAAAACTCTACATGTACAATGTTTACGGCAACGATTTCTGGGTGGAATATCACTACAGAATCTATTGTGTGCTGGGCGACCCGAGCTTGCACATCTGGAAAGACGTTCCGCAAATCGTTAATGTTGACCTGCCTGCTACGATCCCCGAAGGAAACAACGAAGTGGACTTTACGGTTACTTTCCAAAATGGTGGTGACCCCGTCCAAAACGCCCAGGTTTGCGTTACTTCCGACGATATCTTCGCTACGGATTTCACTGATACTACAGGAAAGATCACGCTGGACATCACACCGGAAAACCTGGATACACTTTGGGTTACGGTACGCGGCGGTAATGTTTATCCCTGGCAGGGGTACATCGAAGTGGTACAATATCAGGAGCTGGTTGAACCCGAAGGAGACCCGGTGATTGTTGACCTTGACGGAAACAACGACGGCCTGATCAATCCAAATGAAAATTGCGATATTACTTTTACGTTGAAAAACTGGGGTGTTCAGGCTGTGAACAATGTACAGGCTACCCTTACAACCACAACACCCGATTACGTGGATATTGTTACCACATCGCCGGTAAGTTTCGGAAATATTGATCCGGGAGATGCCGTTACGGGCGATCCCTTTCAGTTTTTTGTCCATCCCGATTGTCCTGTGGGACAGGAGATATCTTTCCAACTGCATGTTACAACCACCAACAGTGAATGGGATTACTACTACACTACCGAAGTGGTTGGTTGTGAACTGGTGTATGACCGGTTCCTCGTCAAGGAAACGAGCGTTAACAATGTCAATTTCAAAATTGATCCGGGCGAGACATTGCAACTGTTTATCTCCATCGAAAACATCGGTCAGGACGTGGCCCCCGATGTTGCAGGGGTGTTGACAACCGAAAGCCCTTATGTGACCATTGATGATGCCACGGCAACTTTCGGCACGGTAAATATCGGCGAAAAGGCCGAAAATACGGACGATTATTTTGTCATTTCGGTGGATGCTTCGTGCCCCACGGGAATTATGATCGATTACACCTTGAAATTGTTTACACAAAACGGGCTCTATCCGTACGAAACCCTGCCGGTGATATCACTTCCCGTTTCAAAGGATGTTCCCTCCTACTACACAGGCCCGGATGAATACGGCTATTTCGCCTATTCCAGCAACGACGCTTTTTACGACCAAACACCGGTTTACGACTGGATGGAAATTTCCGATCAGGGCACACATATTGACATCTCGGAAATAAGTGATTACACCGAAACCGTAGACATCCCGTTCACTTTTCAATACTACGGCACGGATTACAACCAGGTACGCATCAGCACCGACGGCTGGCTGGCCTTTGGCAGCGGTACGCAAACGGCACCCGTAAACTATGCTTTGCCCCACAATGACGATGTCAACAACATGGTGGCACCGTTTTGGAGCGACCTGAACGATACTTCAGTGATCACAGGCAGCATTTATTATTATCACGATAATGCCAACCACCGTTTTATCATCGAATGGGACAGCCTGACACACAATAATTTTGTAAACGAACCGCGACGTGAAATCTTTGAAGTGATATTGCTCGACCCGGACTACTACACAACGGAATCCGAAGACGGCGAGATGATCTTCCAGTATAAAGCGGCCAAAGAAATCGACAATATTACCATCGGTATTGAAAACAACACACAAGATATCGGATTACAATATTTATTCAACGACGATTACGATCCCACGGCAATGCCATTGACGGATAAACAGGCCATCAAGATCACCACGGAAGCTCCTTACGGCTATATTTACGTTTCGGTTGATGATGATAAATATCAGAATGAAAATGGCGGTTATTCACTTCATCAGAACCAACCCAATCCTTTCAGTTCACAAACACTGATTACCTATTCCATACCGGAAACTACCGGCGTCAGCATAGAAATTTACGACATTACCGGCCAGTTGATACGTACATTCATAAAAGGTATCCAGCCTGCCGGAAACCATTCGGTAACATGGAACGGCACGGGCAATGATGGCCTTCAAGTGGAAAGCGGACTCTATTTTTACAGGCTGAAAACCGACGGATTTACCGAAACAAGAAAAATGTT
>JAOZMX010000180.1 GCA_029934065.1 Bacteroidales bacterium | reverse complement strand
AAATATTTCATCATTAGAAAATCCGTATTACTTTCTTGTCTCGCCAAGAAAGTAATAAATCAACCCAAAACGAGCGGCCTTTCATCGCGTTCCGGTAAAATTAGTAAATTGCGCCGCTTTACAAATCCGGATGCAATATGACGAAAGATAAAATTAATACCATTGATATTCAGGAGATCAGGAATGATTTCCCCATCTTAAGCCAAAAAGTTTACAACAAACCGTTGGTTTATCTCGACAATGCCGCAACCACGCAAAAACCGTCGGTTGTGATCGACAGGTTAAGGTCTTATTACGAAAGGGAAAATTCGAACATCCATCGCGGCGTACATTTTTTGAGTGATCAAGCCACTGCCGCCCATGAAGCCGCCCGTAAAATGATCGCCGGTTTTATTCATGCCGCATCGCCGGCGGAAATTGTCTTTACCCGCGGTACAACGGAATCGGTAAATCTGGTTGCAGGCAGTTTCGGGAAGAAATTTATCGGCAAGGGCGACGAAGTGTTGGTTACACAAATGGAGCATCATTCCAACATCGTTCCGTGGCAGATGATGTGTGAGGAACGGGGGGCGGTGCTTCGCGTTGTTCCCCTTCATCCGGGCGGGGAGCTTGACACGGATGCTTTTGAAAACATGCTGAACGAAAAAACCAGACTTGTGGCTCTTGCGCATGTATCCAATGTGCTGGGGACGATCAATCCGGTGAAAGCACTCGTTGCAAAAGCCCATGATGCCGGAGCCAAGGTGCTGATTGACGGTGCACAGGCCGTTGCTCACCTGCGGGTGGATGTTGCGGATCTGGATTGTGATTTTTACTGTTTCTCGGGACATAAGGTATACAGCCCCATGGGTATCGGCGTGTTGTACGGCAAGGAGGAAATACTGGAACAACTGCCGCCCTGGCAGGGAGGAGGCGAGATGATCAAACAGGTGAGTTTTGAAAAAACCACTTACAACGAGCTGCCTTTCAAGTTTGAAGCCGGCACGCCGAATGTTGCCGGGGTGCTTGGCCTGGAGGCAGGGCTCAACTATTTGCAAAGCAAGGGGCTCGATGAGATTGTTGAATACGAAGATGCCCTTTTGACCTATGCGGCTGAAAAGTTACAAACCATAAAAGGAATCCGGTTTTTCGGAGAAGCCAAAAACAAAACCGCGGTGATCTCCTTTTTACCCGAAGGGATCCACCCTTTTGACGTGGGGACCATCGTGGACAAATACGGCGTTGCCATCCGGACGGGTCACATGTGTGCCCAGCCTCTGACAACGTTTTACGGGGTGCCGGGGTTTGTAAGGTTGTCGCTGGCCATGTACAATACCAAAGATGAAATTGACAAGTTTACCGGGGCGCTGGCGGCTGCAATCGAAATGTTGAGCTGATGATTTTATGAAAATGACAAGAAATTACTTTTAATTTTGCAGTTACTTTTTTGTGAATGCATTTAAAAATAAGGTGTCACATCATTTATTAATTAAATCGTGAATGCGATGACCATACAGGAAAAGGAAAAGGAACTGATCGCCGTTTTCGAAACTTTCGACGACTGGCTCGACAAATACAACTACATCATTGAGATGGGGAAAGACCTCAACCGGATCGATCCGAAATACAAAACCAAGCAAAATCTCATTTCGGGGTGTCAGTCCAATGTGTGGCTGCATGCCGAATACCGCGACGGGAAAATTTATTTTTCGGCCGACAGCGACGCCGTGATCACCAAAGGCATCATCCATCTGCTGACGGATGTGCTTTCGGGACATACACCGGATGAGATTCTCTCGGCAAACCTTGATTTCATTGATAAGATCGGATTGAAGGAACATTTGTCGCCCACCCGTTCCAACGGACTGGTGTCGATGATCAAGCAAATAAAACTCTATGCTTTGGCGTTTAAAACCAAATATGAACAGAAACAGCAGGATCAGTAATGGGCAATAACGACGAAAAACAACGGTTGAAGGATGCGGTGATCGAGCAACTGCACAGGGTTTACGATCCGGAGATACCGGTGGATATTTATAATCTGGGGATGATCTACGAGGTAAAGGTTTCGGATGATCATCACGTTTACATTTTAATGACGTTGACCTCGCCCAATTGTCCGGTGGCCGAATCGCTGCCCATGGAAGTCAGAGATATGGTTCGTGCCGTGAAAGGTGTGAAAGATGTGGAGGTGGAGGTTACCTTCGACCCGCCATGGAGCCAGGATATGCTTTCGGAGGAGGCCAAACTTGAACTGGGACTTTTGTAATATCGTTTTGCCGGATTAACATTATGGATGAAAATTTACTCTCACATATCAATTCGCCCGAAGATCTGAAAAAACTCTCCGAGGACAAACTTCCGCAAGTATGCCGGGAGTTGCGTGAATTTATCATTGATGCGGTTTCCAACAACCCGGGACATCTCGGGGCCAGTCTTGGTGTGGTGGAGCTGACCGTGGCGCTGCACTATGTTTTCAACACGCCGGACGACAAGCTGATCTGGGATGTGGGGCATCAGGCCTACGGGCACAAAATCCTGACGGGAAGGCGTGAACAATTCCATCTGAACCGGAAATACAAAGGGATCAGTGGCTTCCCCAGGATGGACGAGAGCGAGTACGACGCTTTCGGTGTAGGTCACTCCTCCACCTCCATCTCGGCAGCATTGGGTATGGCCATGGCCGCACAAATGGAGAACAATCCCAACCGCCATCACATTGCCGTCATCGGCGACGGTGCCATGGGCGGCGGTATGGCGCTGGAAGCCCTGAACAGTGCGGGATGTCTCAATCCGAACCTGCTGGTGATCCTGAACGACAACGGCATCGCCATTGACAAAAGCGTGGGCGCCATCAAGGATTACCTTGCCGATATCGTAACATCAAAGGTTTACAATAAACTCAAAGACAAAGTCTGGCTGATGCTGGGTGGCGGCACCAAATACGGCAGCAATACCCGCGCCATCGTCAAACAGGTGGGCAATGCCGTGAAAGGAAGTATCCTCAAACGCAGCAACCTGTTCGAAGCATTCAACTTCAGGTATTTCGGCCCTGTGGACGGCAACGATGTCATCCGTCTGACCAAGCTTCTCGGCGATTTGAAAAACATTCCCGGGCCCAAGCTTTTGCACATCATCACCACCAAAGGAAAAGGCTTGCCCGAAGCAGAAAAAGAACCGACGGTGTTTCATGCGCCTCCCGGTGCCTTCGACACAAAAACGGGAAAACTGGTCAAAGAAAAACAAGACAAGAACAAGCCTCCGAAATATCAGGAAGTATTTGGAAAAACCATCATTGAACTGGCTGAAAAGAACGAAAAGATCATTGGGATCACGCCGGCCATGCCCACGGGCAGCTCGCTGGACCTGATGATGCAACAAATGCCCGGCAGGGCGTTTGATGTGGGGATTGCCGAACAACATGCCGTTACCTTTGCCGCCGGGATGGCCACGCAGGGCTACATCCCGTTTTGCAACATCTACTCCACTTTTATGCAAAGGGCCTACGACCAGACCATCCACGATGTGGCACTGCAAAAGCTGAATGTCGTTTTCTGCCTCGACCGTGCGGGGCTTGTGGGCGAAGACGGCCCGACACATCACGGAGCCTTCGATCTTGCTTACCTGCGCAGCATTCCCAACATTACCATTGCCGCACCCATGAACGAAAAAGAGTTGCGCGACATGATGTACACCGCCCAATTGCCCGGCAAAGGAGCTTTTGTCATCCGGTATCCGCGGGGCAGGGTAGTGAGCTCCGGGTGGAAGACGCCTTTCGCGGAAATGGAGACCGGCAAAGGACAAATGGTGAGAGAAGGCAGTGATATCATGATCATCACCATCGGGCATACAGGTAATTTTGCGCTGAAAGCCTGCGAACGGTTAGACCGGGAAGGGATTTCGGCCGCACTTTTTAATGTCCGTTTTCTTAAACCTTTGGATGAGGATGCCCTGCACGGCATTTTCAAAAAATACGATCAAATCATCACTGTTGAAGACGGCACCGTAAAGGGAGGCCTGGGATCGGCGGTGCTGGAATTTATGTCCGACAACGGTTATCAGGCAACGGTAACCCGCCTCGGCATCCCCGATCGCTTTATCGGGCAGGGAACACAAGAAGAACTTTTCCGCGAATGTGGGTTCGACAGCGACGGCATTATCAAAACGGTAAAAAAGATGCTCGACCGCTCCTGAACTTTTCCGGTGAATATATTAGTATCAACCAAAAATAAATCGAAATGAAAATCGGCATCATCATCTGCGACAGGTACAGAAACTGTACAGGAGGAAAATGTTTCAGGGCAATGCAAAACAGAGAAGGGGCATTTGACATTTACACGAAAGACGACCCGCTCGAAATTGTAGGATACACAAGCTGCGGAGGCTGCCCGGGAGGAAATATCGAATACGCTCCCGAAGAGATGATCAAGAACGGCGCCGAGGCAATCCATTTTGCCACGGGGTTTGTTGTGGGTTATCCGCCTTGCCCGTACATCGGACATTTCAAAAAATTTATCGAAGAGAAATACGGAGTGCCGGTTGTGGTTGGAACGCACCCCATTCCGCAAAAATATTTCCTTACCCACGGTAAACTGAAAACCTGGGATACGGCGGAATGGAAAGAATTGATCGCACCGACGCTGACCGATGAAGCCATGAGGAAACAGTACGATTAATAAACCCTTGGGTATTTACACCGCTTTTAATGCAAAAAGTTGAGTCCGGAGGCATTGTTTCGTTTTGTTTTCTATCTTTACCGCCTGCTTTTGAGATTGGAATTATGAAACATTTCCGTTTGGTCGTAATCATCTTGTTGCTCGGCATGCTGATGCCGGCGGGAACAATTGCGGGAACGCCCGAAACCGGTGCGGGAGAAGAAATTGCCGGGGAACCGCTGAATGTTGTTCTGCCCGGGATCATCATGCGGGACATTCCATTTGATGTAAACATTGAGGTTAATCTCCCGCGTGAACAGTTTGACCCCAACGGAAAGCATGCCGTGTTTATCAACGGCATTTCACAAATGCTTGATTTTAGCAACGGGCAGGCTGTTGCACGGGTTACATTGAAACACCCGGAAGACCTCTCCGTCAGGATTGATGCGCTGACATGGCAAAAGCCCGTCACCCCCATTCCCCTTTGGCTTTCGGTGTTGCCTCCGCTGATCGCCATTTTGATGGCGCTGGTCTTCAAGGAAGTTTATACGGCTTTGTTTGTGGGTGTGCTGGTTGGCACGTTCATTATTCTTTTCTACGGGGGGCAGGGATTTTTCGAGGCATTGTTCAACGGTTTTTTTGCCGTCATTGATACTTATGTTCTTCATTCGCTGGCCAACACCGATCATTTGTCCATCATTATCTTTTCGATGATGATCGGCGGAATGGTGGGGATCATCACCCGCAACGGCGGCATGCGGGGGATCGTTAAAATATTGTCGCGGCATGCCGGCGATGCCCGGTCGGGGCAACTGGCCACCTGGCTCATGGGGATTCTGATCTTTTTCGACGATTATGCCAACACGCTGGTGGTGGGCAATACCATGCGTCCGGTGACGGACAGGTTGAGGATTTCGCGTGAAAAGTTGTCTTACATCGTTGATTCCACCGCCGCCCCGGTGGCGTCCATTGCTTTTGTCACCACATGGATCGGCGCGGAGCTCAGCTATATCCAGGACGGTATCCGCACCATCGGCCTCAACGAAACGCCCTACGATATTTTTCTCAATTCCTTACAATACGCTTACTATCCGGTTTTAGCTGTGATATTTATTTTTTTCCTGGTCTGGGAACGGCGCGATTTCGGGCCCATGTACAAGGCCGAACTGGATGCAAGAACCTTCGCCGAAAACAGCAGCATCAGAACACTTGGCAAAAAGGCCGGCTGCGAAGAAGATGAAAATGACGGCGAAAATGACGGCCGCTGGTTCAATGCCCTGATCCCTGTGATGGTGGTGGTGGGCGGAACCATTGCCGGACTGGTGATCACCGGTCTGCAGGCCGTAGGGTGGAGCGATACCGCAGGCCTTTCCACCAATTTGTCAAACATTATCGGACATGCCGATTCCTTCAAAGCGTTGCTCTGGTCGTCGCTGGCGGGGGTGGCGGTGGCCATACTGCTTTCCGTTTCGCAACGAATACTCACCCTGCGCAAAAGCATTGACGCACTGGTCGGTGGTTTTCAAACCATGCTCACGGCGGTGCTGATACTGGTGCTGGCCTGGTCCATTGCGCTGATAACACAGGATTTGCATACGGCGGAGTTTATTTCCACCAGCCTTATCGGATTTAACTTCACCCCTTTTCTGGTGCCGGCGCTGACATTTTTGCTGGCTTCAATGGTATCGTTCTCCACAGGCTCCTCCTGGGGAACGATGGCCATTCTTTATCCGTTGATACTGCCGGCATCGTGGTTGATCTGCACGGAGAACGGGCTCGATTACGGCACCTCCATCTCCATCTTTCATAATGTGGTCTCCGCCGTCCTTGCCGGCTCGGTACTGGGTGACCATTGTTCGCCCATCTCGGACACCACCATCCTGAGCTCGCTGGCCAGCTCCTGCAACCACATCGACCATGTCCGCACACAAATGCCCTACGCACTGACCGTTGGTGCCGTGGGAATGTTTATCGGAACAATCCCCGCCGCTTACGGCGCTCCTGCCTACGTTCTCTTCCCGGTAAATATTCTGATCCTCTACCTCATCGTCCGTTTTGCCGGCCGCAAATTGCCCGCTGTTTCCCTATAGCTTCCCGCAGCAACCGGCAACCCGCAACCCGCAACCCGCTTCGGCCATGCGAAAATCACCTGAAAACACTACGGAATTTTGGAGTGGCTGCCAGCTCTTCCGCTCAATACAATCCCCGTAAGGGAGAACGCATGTTTGCAGGGGTTTTTCCGGAAGTGAATTTTCGGGGATTGCCGGTAAGCCTGAACGGTTTTGATTTATGCAAACTATCCACACCCGGCAAGGTTTTTTAAATCTTTGTTCCGAAAGAATTGAAAATGACCATCATTTTTCGTAATATTGCACAAGAAAACTAAATTTAAATGAAGATGAAAAATGAAAAAATTTTATGCTGTAAAATGCATTGTGCAGGAATAATGCACCTAAATGGGCCCAAAGAATACGCAGACGGGATTTCTATTAACAGCAGTAATAAAGGGACATTTATTCCTCCGATTTGGTGGAATATTTGTAACTTCACCCCGTAGTAATGAAAAAATAAATGTAATGGTACTTTTACACAGACGTTGAACTAAACCGCTT
>JAOZMX010000033.1 GCA_029934065.1 Bacteroidales bacterium | reverse complement strand
CGGCTGGGGCCTGTAATGACCGACACCATCGAGGGCATATTGCCGTCGTATTTTTCACGAATCTTGCCGATGGCATCCTTCAGGTCGGGAACCAACTGGGAAGTGTACCCGATAACAAGATGTGTTTCGGGAAACACATTCAATCTCCGGCCCGAAAGCTGCCGCGAAGAAACCATGATGCTTCCGAAACGGGCTATCAGAAATTCGCAAAAGGTGATGGCGGCTTTGCCGTCGGCCAATTCCCCGGGCTCGTTAACAAAAGGAATATCATGTTTAACAAGCAACGGTTTTAATTTTTCCTCAAAACAGACAACCTTTTCCAGCTTGTTGTTGCTGATAATGAATTTCAGCTTTTCGGCCATGTCCGTTTCATCTTCACAGTAAACAAATTTACCCGCTACTTTCGTGAACTCCTGTGCAAAAGTAACATCCACAGACTCCGTCATTGGCTGAAAGACCGAAGTTTCAAATTCAACGTCGGGATATGGATTGGGTGCTTTGTCAATCAAAGCATTCCTGATATTTTTAAAAATCTTTTCCCGTGTTGTACTTTCATCCATGGCTCAATTCGTTAATTACGGCATTTCGCTTTTCACGATCATTTTTTATCGACAATTGCAATCGCTCCGGATTCGTCGTCCGTCTGCTTATTGATTCCCGTTTGTTCCTGTTGTTCCTGCCGTTCTTTTTCCTTTTGTTCGATCTCCTTTTTAACTTTTCTCAATTTGTCCCGCATTCGTTTTTTCTCTTCCTCGTACTCTTTTTCGCGTTCCAGATCGCGTTTGAAAGTTCGTTTCCCGAATATCCGTTCCAGGTCTTCTTTGAAGATCACTTCTTTTTCCATGAGCACCTGTGCCAGTTTGTCCACCTTCTTTTTATTGGCCTTGAGCAACGAAAGCGCTTTCTGATACGCATCCTCCACCAGTTTGTGCACTTCCTCGTCTATGACCTGCGCAGTTTTCTCGCTGTACGGTTTGGTGAGCTGGTACTCCTGCTGCCCCGAAGAATCGTAAAAGCTGATGTTTCCGATCTTTTTGTTAAGTCCGAAAAAGGTTATCATGGCGTAGGCTTGTGTTGTAACTTTTTCCAGGTCGTTGAGTGCCCCGGTTGAGATCATTCCGAAATTGATCTCTTCGGAGGCACGTCCGCCAAGGGCTGCCACCATTTCATCAAAAAGTTGCGGAAAAGTTGTGATCTGCCGTTCTTCGGGAAGATACCAGGCAGCGCCGAGGGCTTTTCCACGCGGGACAATGGTAACTTTTACCAAAGGTGAAGCATGTTCCAGCAGCCAGCTCACAGCGGCATGGCCGGCTTCATGATAAGCAATGGTCTTTTTCTCTTCCTGCGAAATGATCTTGTTCCGTTTTTCCAATCCGCCGATGATCCGGTCGATGGCGTCCATAAAATCCTGCTTATCCACCACACTTTTGCCTTTACGGGCACCGATGAGTGCAGCTTCGTTACAAACATTGGCAATGTCGGCACCGGAGAATCCGGGAGTTTGTTTGGCCAGAAAATCCACATCAATGGAATCGTCAAACTTGATGGGCTTCAGATGGACCAGAAAGATGGCTTTTCTTTCTTCAAGGTCGGGCAGTTCAACATGTATCTGTCGGTCGAAACGTCCTGCACGGAGCAGCGCCCTGTCGAGGATGTCGGCACGGTTGGTTGCGGCAAGGATGATCACGCCGGCATTGGTGCTGAAACCGTCCATTTCCGTCAGCAGTTGGTTGAGGGTATTTTCCCGTTCATCATTGGCGCCGGTGAGGGCATTTCGTCCTCTGGCACGGCCAATGGCATCAATTTCATCAATAAAGATAATACAAGGTGCCTTGGCCTTGGCCTGCTTGAACAGATCGCGAACCCGCGATGCACCGACCCCGACAAACATCTCCACAAAATCGGATCCCGAAATGGAAAAAAACGGCACATTGGCTTCGCCCGCAACAGATTTTGCAAGCAGTGTTTTTCCCGTCCCCGGAGGGCCCACCAAAAGTGCTCCCTTGGGAATCTTCCCTCCCAGCTCGGTGTATTTTTTCGGATTTTTCAAAAAGTCAACAATCTCCATCACCTCCACCTTGGCTTCTTCCAGCCCGGCAACATCTTTGAAGGTGATCTTTACATGGGCGTCTTTGTCGAATAATGTGGCTTTCGATTTACCGATGTTGAATATCTGTCCTCCACCGGCTCCACCACGGCTCATCATCCGCATGATAAATATCCAAATCCCCACAAGGATCAACAACGGCAATATCCATCCCAACACATCATTGGTCCAGTTGTGCCGGATCTCATTCTGGATGTAAACCGGATCGCTGATCCCTTTTTGTGCTTCTTCAACATTCTTTTCAAACGACTCAACCGACCCGATGGTAAAAGTGTATTGCGGTCTTTTGCCCAAAATTTCCTGATTCGAGTCTTTCACCACATCGCTGTAACGCGACTTTGAAAGCCTGTCTTGTTTGATGTAAATTTCGGCAACCTCCCTGTTGACCAAAACGATTTTTTCAACATCCTGTTCCTTGAGCATCTGTTTGAGTTCTCCCCAGGTGGTCTCCTTAACGGTGCCTTCCGAATTGAAGAAAAATATCCCGAAAAAAACAACGGCAATGATGGTATAAATCCAGTAAAAATTGAATTTTCCTTTTCCGTTACCATCCTTTTTTGGGTTGATAAAATTAAAAGGATTGTTTTTCTCCCCGCCGCTTGCTTTTTCGCTGCCCTTCTCTTTCAACTGCTTTTTTCCCTTCTCTTCTTTTATATTTTTTTCGTCTGCCATATTGTCAATAAATCTAATTTAGTCGTTAATGTTTTCTCTTTCGGCATCAGCCCACAAGGCTTCCAGATTGTAAAACTTCCTTGTTTCATGTGCAAAGATGTGAACCACCACATCCACATAATCCAGCAATATCCAATCTGCATTTTGATAACCTTCTTTATGCCAGGGATATTGTCCGGTATTTTTTTTCACCGTTTCATACACTGAATCGGCTATTGCCTCAACCTGTTTTTTGGACGTTCCGTGGCAAATCACAAAGGAATTGCAAACTGCATTTTCGATCCCGCTCAAGTCGAGCAACACGATATCGTGGCCTTTTTTTTCACGCATACCTTCAATGGCATTCGTTATTAAACCCTTCGTTTCGTTCTTTGTTTTTTCTACTGTCATCGATTAATTTTCAATTTACAAGCAAAAGTAATTATTTTTGAAACCAAATCGCGTTTCAAAATGTTTAATGTTTTCACCGGCATTGCCGACAAGCGGACGTACATGATCAAAAACGATGCCTTAAAAATTTAATTTTAAGTTTATTGTGCTTCCTCTTAACCTAAACGGGTGAAAGTTTAATATGTTCAAATGAGCCAACAACTCAACTGTAATAATGTGATCGAATACGATGAGGTAAGTTCGACCAATGAAATGGCCGAAAAAATGTTGTCGGAAGAAAAACCGGCCGAAGGTACCGTGATCGTGGCACGCTTCCAGCAAAAGGGCAGAGGAACGGGGAGCAATACATGGGAAAGCCGTGCAGGCGAAAACCTGCTGTTCAGCATGATTTTGCAGCCCGGAAAGATCAAACCGGAAGAACAGTTCGTACTCAATAAAATGGTTTCGCTGGCGGTCATGGAAACAGTTTTGTCTTTTGCACCCGGGAAAGACATCACCATCAAATGGCCCAACGATATCTATGCCGGGAAAAAGAAAATAGCGGGTATCCTGACCAAAAACATCATCTCGGGCGATGCTATTAAAAATTCGATCATCGGTATCGGCCTGAATGTAAACCAGGTGCATTTCAGCCACGAGTTGCCCAACCCGGTCTCTCTAAAAATGCTGACCGGAAAAACCTTTGATCTCAAAGAAGTTTTACACCATCTTTGCAAACAGATGGAGTATTTTTACAACATGGTGATTCAGGGTCAATTTCACACACTGGATAAACTTTATCTTGAAAATTTACTCCATTACGGAAAAAAAGCAAAATACAAGGCACAGGGAAAATATTTTTGGGGCAAGATATGCGGCGTAAGCAATTTCGGCCATCTACAAGTGAAGGAAAAAAATATCATTCATGAATTTGACATGAAGGAGATTGAATATTTATTTGATTAACCACTCATTAACCATCAATAAAATGACAAAAATAAGAGAAATAGCCCGAATGATCGAAGAGTATGCACCGTTGGTTTTACAGGAAGATTACGACAATGCGGGATTGATCATCGGCAATCCGGAACAGGAAGTGAAAGGGGTGCTCATCACACTTGATGTAACCGATGAAGTAATTGATGAAGCCATTGAAAATCGTTGCAATTTAATCGTGGCGCATCATCCGCTGATATTCGGAGGGGTAAAAAAGATCAACCCGAAAAATCCTGTGGGCAGAATGATCTTGTCGGCTGTAAAAAACGATATTGCCGTTTATGCGGCACATACCAACCTGGACAACGTAAGCAACGGAGTGAATGCAATGATATCGCAAAAACTGGGGCTGATCAACACTTCCGTCATGCAGCCGAAAGAAAAAATGCTGAAAAAGCTGGTCACGTTTTGTCCTGTGGATTTTGCCCCCAAAGTCAGGGAAGCAATATTCAGGGCCGGAGCAGGCCATATCGGAAAATACGATGATTGCAGTTTCAACACAACGGGTGAAGGGACTTTCAGGGCACAGGAAGGAGCAAAACCTTTTGTGGGTGCGGTAGGCGAAGTGCATTTTGAACCCGAGGTAAGAATAGAAACGGTGTTCCCCGGTTTTTTGCAAAACAGGATCGTTTCGGCAATGTTGAAGGCACATCCGTACGAGGAAGTGGCTTACGACGTCTATTCCCTCGACAATCATTATGAAAATACCGGTGCAGGAATGATCGGCGAGTTGCCGGTGCCCGAAACACCGTCTGAATTTCTGAAAAGAATAAAAACTGTCTTTCAGGCCGGCTGCATACGGCACACAAAAATCTGCAAGGATAAAATCAAAAAAGTTGCCCTGTGCGGCGGTACGGGGAGTTTCTTATTGCATGATGCCATTGCCCTGAGTGCCGATATCTTCATCACGGCTGATGTGAAATACCACGAATTTTTCAATGCCGACAACAGGATCATCATCGCCGATGTGGGCCATTACGAAAGCGAACAATTTACCAAAGAATTATTAATGAACCTTATAAAGAAAAAAATTTCTACCTTTGCCGTCCGATTTTCGGAAGTAAACACCAACCCTATTGGTTATTTTTGTTAAAATAAATCGTTTAATTTCAGCATAATATGGCAAAAGAAAGTTCAAAAATAAAAGAAGAAGTTAAGGGACGCAAAACCCCGGTTGACAATAATGAAGAGCTTGAAGTTTCAATTGAGAAAAAACTGCATGTTCTTTACAGTTTGCAACAAATTGATTCGCAGGTAGACAAAATCAGGATCATCAGGGGAGAGCTCCCGCTGGAAGTTCAGGACCTTGAAGATGAGATCATCGGTTTGCAAACCCGTGTTCAGAAATTTGAAGAGGAGATCAAAAACTATCAAAATCAGATCGAGGAAAAGAAACAGGCGATCGTTCAAAGCAAAGCCCTCATCAAAAAGTACGAAGAACAGCAGATGAACGTCAGGAACAACCGTGAATACGACTCGCTGACCAAAGAGATAGAATTCCAGAACCTTGAGATACAGCTTTCCGAAAAGCGCATCAAAGAGTTTACCATGGCTTTGGATCTGAAAAAAGAACAGGTAAAAGAATCGAAAGCCAGACTGAAAGAACGTGAATCGGACCTGCGCATCAAAAAATCGGAACTTTCGGATATCGTTGAAGAAACGGAAAAAGAAGAACAAGCTCTTGTGGAAAAGTCGAAGAAATACCACAACATGATTGAAGAGCGTCTGATCACAGCCTACAACAGGATCAGGTCAAACGCAAGAAACGGACTCGCCGTGGTACAAATTGAGCGGGATGCCTGTGGTGGATGTTTCAACAAAATCCCTCCGCAACATCAACTGGACATCAGAATGCACAAGAAAATAATTGTTTGCGAGTATTGCGGGCGGATTTTGGTCGACGACGAGATCGTCAACTCCGTGAAAACAGAAATGGAAAAAGACGAAAAAAAATAAAAACAGAGCGGGAAACCGCTCTTTTTTTTATTCAAATCGGTAACCGAACGTCAGCAGAAAATTATAATCGGAAGGATGGGTATCCACTGGCTGAACGCTAATATTTTCGGTGCCGTACAAGTAATAATCGAAATTTGAGAAAGCATACGAAACGGCCAAATCAAAGAAAAATGCTTTGCCTTTATACCCCAGTCCCCCGGATGCCATCTGCCGCACTCCGTCGTTCACCCCTGAAACAAACGGGCTCATTCCGTAGCGATAACCTGCCCGGAGTTGAATAACGCCAAGATTGACCTCGGCGCCCACCCTGGCATTCACTGCCTCCGTATAATTATCCTGAATGGCACTGTTTTCATCATAAAATCCGTAATCATCGGCATTAAGCTTGGCATCGGCGTAATTGATGTATTCCACATCGGCACTGATCAGTCCGGCCCTCCCGAATATCAAAGCCACACTGCCCGATGCTTTCCAGGGCGTTTTCAATTCATACTCGTATGTTCCGTTGGGCGAACGAGCATCAAAATAATCGCCGTTTGTATAATAGGCATAAGTAAAGGTGTGCCATTCATCTTTCATGTTATGATACCATGTGGGCGACTGAAAGGCAGCGCCTACCCGCAAAAAAGGGAAAACCCGCAGGATCATTCCGGCTTTAACATTAAAGCCACTGCCTCTGGTCTGAAGGTATTCGTAAATGTTAAACTCCTGAAGATCTTTTTCCTCATTGAGGTTGGTCTCCGTATAATTTGATTCATTCGTGTATCTGATGATCGGAAAGCCCAAAGTGAGCCCGAGGTAAAAATGGTCGGATACATTAATCCCGCCCGACAATACCCATTCGTTGACGGAGCCGTATTGATTGATGGATTTTTGCTGAAGTGTACCGGCAAATCCCCCGATGTAATCGTAAGCATCAATGTATTGAAATTCGGGGCCTGTTCCGGAAATGGTGTCAATCAGATACGTATCGAAGGCAGGGCGTGTATCAAAACTGTTAAGTGTTACGGGATTTTTACCGTCGGCATATTCAAGATAAGTATCAAGGAGCGAGTTTTCGTTATTCACACCTTGCATCTTCACACGGTTGTTAAAATCCTTCAATCTGTTGATGCCGAAACCCACCTGCCAGTTTTTCAACGGATTTCTGTCGAGTTTGTCGGCGGGTTTGACCGAAATGACGACTCCGCCGTTTCCAAGGGCGAAATTGTTCCTTCCGTCGTTCAGCGTTTTGCCCATATAGGTGCTTTCGGTATTACCTAAAAAAATTGAAGGTGTAATGGTAACTTCGGATTTTTTGTATAATCCGATTCCTGCCGGGTTGGAACTTAACGTTGCAAAATCAGCTCCCACAGCGCCAAAAGCACCGCCAAGACCGGTATATCTCGCCGTACCCATCACATCGGTGAGTGAGTACCTCAATGCATCTTCTTCATTTTGGGCAATCCCGGAAACCATGAATAAAGACACAAAACCTGCTATTAAAATGAATTGTTTCATTTTATTTCCGTTAAATTTTGTTTTATCAAAGATGTCTGAAAGCTATCTTCCTCTTTTTCCGCCGCCTGACGAAGAGCTGCCTGTTGACCTGCTGCTCCCCGAAGAGCGGGAAGGTGAAAATCCCGACGACCGTGAGGGAGACGAATAACTCGGTGTTGACCGCACCGGGCTCGAAAGCGACCTGCCCGTTCTTACCGGACTGGTATAAGACTTCGATTGTCTCGGTTGCGAAAAACTATTGGTTGAGCGGGAGGGTGAATAAACAGACCTTGACCTGTCAGAACGAATGAACTGATTGGCGTTGTCGTCTGTTGCACCTTTCCGGCCGATGGTTCCGGTGCTTGGCACGATGTATTCGTTGCTGGCCCTTGGTCTGTTATAACCCGGTGTGCTGTATGATTTTGTTCTGGTGCTTTTTTGCAAATCGTTGGCCACGGGTTTGGCATATTTTTTTGTCCTTGATATCACGCCGTTATCGCGTGAGCCGGCCGGAGCCACATACGATTTCTTGGCAGTAGCGTGTTGCTGCCGGCTTGCGGGAGCAACTGCAGTTTTCGAAACAGTTTCCTGCTGAACAGGTTTCGCCAGTTTCCTGGCACGCGACGGTTCGTCAACGGCATGTGAAACACCTGAATGGGTTGTCTTTCCTTGTGATTGGGAAGCAATACCCTCTTTAATATGGGGCTTGGTAAGTTTTTCGGCCTGGGGTTCCGTCACCGGTTTACCCGATACCTCTGCCGGGCCGTTTACCGGTTTTAATTGTCTTGACGGTCTTGCATCACCGGCGGTTTTCGACAGGCTTCCGCCATTATCCGATGATAAGGTAGTCGCACCCCCGATCGAGCCTGCGGGTATTCCCGAGCCCAGCGTGCCGTTGCCTCCGCCGATTCTGGAATCCCTGTTTTCATCCTCTCCGGTATCGTTGTTGACCACACCGCCACCTCTTGACGTGCGCGGACCGTAATAATCGCCCGGGTAGTAACCGTAATCGCCTCCGGGATAATAACCCGGATAATAGCCACCGCCGGCATAATAGCCGTTCCAGTAACCGTTGTAATAACCGGCATTGTAACCGGACCAATAGCCGCCGTATCCGTAATACGGAGAATACCAGGGATTGTAGTACCAGGGATCGTACCACGGACTGTAATATGGATATCCGTAACCAAAGCCCATAGAAAACGACGAATAAGGATAACCCCATCCGTAACCAAAGCCCATATTAAACGAAACATTCGGCCCGCAACCGGATGAAGCCGAATTGGTGTAAACAGGATCATAGTATCCGAAATCGCCCGTTGAATTATGAAAACGGTCTATTCTTGCAGCATAATCATAATCGTAATAATCATCATATTCATCTTGCGAATAATTATCGTGTGAGGTTTCGGCCGGAGGCAATGTGTCGGCGGTTTCGGAATAATAATAAGATTGGTAATCGGAATTATCGGCTGATTTCTCACCGGAATCATCAACCGTACCAGAAATGGTATTGGTTCCGTAAACAAGCCCGGAGGTCTCTTCCGTTTTTTGTTCTGCCGCAGCCTGTTTTTTCTCCTGTCTCGGAGAATAATAAACATCATCATACATTGCTGCCGAGTCGTATGATGACTTACAGGAAGCGAGTGCAAAAACAATACCGATGAATACTACAAACTTTTTCATTATTGGACCTCCGCATCTATTTTATTTTCTAATTATTCAGGTCAAAAATCATTCATTGAATTATTTATCTATTTTTGCACCCAAACAAATCGGACATTTTAATCCAAAAACTATACCAAAAACAGATATGGCAAAAGATTTTTCAACACGCGATGAGAATTATGCACAATGGTATAATGACTTGGTAATCAAAGCTGATCTTGCAGAGAACTCGGCAGTCAGGGGATGCATGGTCATTAAACCTTACGGTTATGCAATCTGGGAAAAGATTCAGGCCACCCTTGACAAGATGTTCAAAGATACAGGCCACTCCAATGCTTACTTTCCGTTGTTCATCCCGAAATCGTTCTTCAGCAAGGAAGCTGCCCATGTGGAGGGCTTCGCCAAGGAATGTGCCGTAGTAACACATTACCGGCTTAAAAATGCCGAAGACGGATCGGGAGTTGTTGTGGACGACGACGCCAAACTCGAAGAAGAGCTGATCATTCGTCCCACTTCCGAAACCATCATCTGGGACACCTATCGCAACTGGATACAATCTTACCGTGATCTTCCGCTGCTGATCAATCAGTGGGCCAATGTGGTGAGATGGGAAATGAGAACGCGGCTGTTTTTGCGCACAGCCGAATTTTTGTGGCAGGAAGGACATACCGCCCATGCCACCAAAGAAGAGGCCGAAGAAGAAACGCAGAAAATCCTGGACATCTATGCCGACTTTGCCGAAAAGTGGATGGCCATGCCGGTCATTAAAGGTGTAAAATCGCCCGCCGAAAGATTCGCCGGAGCCATCGACACCTATTGCATTGAAGCACTGATGCAGGACGGCAAAGCGCTCCAAGCCGGCACGTCACATTTTCTCGGACAGAATTTCGCCAAAGCGTTTGATGTAAAATACCTTACGAAAGAGAACAAGCTTGAATATGTCTGGGCTACATCATGGGGCGTTTCCACAAGACTGATGGGCGCTCTGATCATGGCGCACTCGGACGACAACGGACTGGTATTACCTCCAAAACTGGCGCCGATACAGGTGGTCATCATTCCCATTTACCGGAAGCCGGAGCAGTTGGAAGCCATTTCGGAAAAAGCCGTTGCCATCATGAATACCTTGAAAGCAAAAGGCATTTCGGTGAAGTACGACGACCGCGATACGCAAAAGCCGGGCTGGAAATTCAACGAGTACGAATTCAAAGGAGTACCTTTACGACTTGCCATCGGACCGAGGGACATGGAGAACGGCACCGTTGAAGTGGCACGTCGCGACACGCTGGAAAAAGAGATTTACAGCATGACCGATATCGAGACCAAAGTGGAACATCTTCTGGAGCAGATTCAGGAGAATTTGTATCAGAAAGCACTCTCTTTCAGGGAAGACAACTCTTTCAGGGTGGATACGTGGGACGAATTTAAGGAGCGCATCGAAAAGGGAGGTTTTGTTTATGCTCACTGGGACGGCACCGAGGAAACCGAAGCAAAAATAAAGGAAGCCACCAAAGCCACCATCAGAGCCATTCCGCTGAACAATCCTTTGGAAAACGGGAAATGTATTTTATCGGGTAATCCGAGTAAACAACGGGTCATCTTCGCCAAAGCATATTAATCCGATTTGATTAGCCTACCCGATCCGGTGACAACCGAATTGAGGTGTATGGGATCGCCGGTATAGTAAACATTACCGATATTGGTAATCACAGCATCAAGCAGTCTGCTTCCGCTGCCGACAAAACAATCGTTGGTGCCGTTGCTGTTGATAATAGTGTATTGGGGCTTGAAATTTCTCGTGTCTATTAATCCGTAAGCGGCAACAAAGAACCTCCCCGTTCCCCCGGTTCCGCCAATCGTTACCTTTGCCGTCCCCGACAAATAATTCACTTCCAGATACCCCACATCAAACGAAAAGGTGATATCCGCAGGGCTTTCTTCGATTTTAACAAAAATACTGTCGGAAACAAACGTACCGGAGGTTGAGACATCACCTGAAGAATGGATGAATAAAGTATCAATATCCGGTAAGATAAGCTCCGCCTCCACAATATCCCAGGGATCGGTAAACATCAGACAAGCACTTTCGTTGCTTATGAACAGGGTATTGTTTTTTATCAGTGTGGATATGGATGGCAATACATTTTTGCCTGTTTTGATGATGATATCAAACTGATCTCCCTGCGTAAGTGTTAATTTGATATTGTTTTCCACCGAGACATTCCCGAAAGGATAAAGCCCTCTTTTTTCGGTGGTCGTCTTTCCCCGGCCGTTAAAACATTCGTTCAAATGATCTTTGGTACACGAAGGCGTCACCAGCAATGTTCCCACAAGAACAAAAAACAAAAGAGCGATATTTTTTTCCGCTTTTTGCATCATAAATTGATCCCTATTCCAACACTCAAATAATCCGCTTTCCCATACTGTGCATTCAAAGTTGTTCCAATAACCAAAAAAGGCGCGAATGAATAATAAACACCTATTTTATCGTAAATGATACCGTCCGATTCATCAGGATTATGCACATACACTCCCAATGCCAGATAGATCGACAGCTTGTCCAGAACCCATTCGTGAGCAAGGTTTATTCCATACTTTGTAAAATTCACATCACCCTCCGATGTCATCCCGCCGGATTCAAGAGAACACCTTGTTGATCCGTCGTTAATGATATCATAGCCTGTTAATATCCGGTTGCTGTTATTGTAATAAACCGAAAGATCACCCGTGAGTACATACACCATAAAACGGTCTTCCCGGTTATGGCTCATTTGTTTGGTTGCAGCCCAAAACATCATCCTGAAATCAACCTTACCTTTTTTCTTCGGCACGAATGCAGGTTTTTTGAATTGCAAAGTATCATTATTAATCTTGAATGTCAGGCCGCAAAATACCGTGGGAATGTTCAAACCGTAGTTCGGTATTTTAATGCTGCCGTTGGAAAGATGGAACATGGACAATCCGGCATTGACAGAAAGCCGCTCTGTCAATCTGCTTTTCACGGTCAGTGCAAATAAAATGGCCGCATTGAAATGGGAACCGATGGTGATATTTTTATAGTTTTCGAGCCGGTCGAATTTTTTGGTCATGTAACCCACGCCCAGCCCCACCTTAAAGCCAAATTGAAAATGCTCGTGCTTAGCAAAAGGGAAATTCACATAAGGAATAAGAGAATAATTTTTCCCGAGATACGACGAACCTCCGAATGATGAAAACCTGAATGTAAGTCCTATCTCCGGATAATTGTACAGATAATGCCACACTCGTTTCCCGTTGGTTTGCTTCAAAACAGTAAATTCCCACGAAGGGAAATATCCGCTGGTAAGTCTCCAGATTTCAGGGTGGTGGGCAATCACAAAACCATAATGCGCATCCAAAACCAATGAATAACCCGAAAGGCCTCCTCCCGTCTTTTGCCCCTCAACCGTTGTTGGCGAAAGCATAACAAAAATCAGCAATATGATCAAAAATGCTTTTTTCATTTCATGAATTATGAAAAGCAAAGATAAATGTTATTGTTGATCATCAGCAAAACCCTGCGGGTGAAGATCATCCGTTTTTGTTTTTATTACACAAAAACCCTCAAGATTTTTTAATTTGAATGGCTGCAATTATGAATTTTATGTATGTTTGACCCAAAATTACTTTTATGAAAATTGAAGAAACAGGCATACAAGATTTATTGCTGATCAAGCCGAACGTATTTAAAGACGACAGGGGATATTTTTTCGAATCATACAACCGCAATGCTTTTCGTTTACCGGGAAATAATGTTGATTTTGTTCAGGACAACGAATCCATGTCGGGGAAAAACGTATTGCGCGGATTGCATTTTCAAAAGCCGCCTTATGCACAGGGGAAACTGGTAAGGGTGATCAGAGGTTCGGTATTGGATGTGGCTGTTGATCTCCGGCGACATTCGTCTACCTACGGTCAGTGGAGATCCGTTGTGCTTTCGGGTGAGAACAAATGGATGCTATGGATACCCGAAGGTTTTGCCCATGGGTTTGTGACGCTTGAAGAGCAAACGATCTTCTTTTACAAATGCACTGAATTTTACAACAAAGCCTCCGAAGGCAGCATCCGCTGGAACGACCCCGAGCTTGCCATTGACTGGGGCGACATCAAAAATCCGGTACTGTCGGATAAAGACCGCGAAGCTCCCCTTTTCAGGGATTTCACAACTCCATTTTAACAAATAAACCTTGCCGCATTACCGTGCGATCACGATCTTTTTTTGTCCCACAACAATATTACGGCTTGCAATGTAAAGGTAATAAATCCCGTTGGGCTGATCCGAAAGATCAATGGTGAATACTCCGTCGTAACACATCTCGATGTTTTTGTTAAAGACCGGCTTACCCGTCGAATTGTAAATGGATATTTTTCCGCTTCCGGAAGCAATGCCGTTGATCGTAATATTGAAAACACCTTTTCCCGGATTTGGGGTAACATTCACCGAAGGACTGCTGACGGAAGGAATTCCCGTACAATCGTAAACGGTAACCTCACGCTCTGCATAATTCGTACAACCGTTACCCGCCGTATAGAAATAGGTCAGCAAATGAGTGCCGACGCCGGCGGTTTCAGGAAAAAACCATCCGTTAACCACGCCAACACCCGAATATACGCCGCCCGCAGGGCTCCCCTCGGTAAGCTCGTATGGCGGAGAATCAAGGCAAAAGTCCTGGATCGTATCGAAAGTAACAACCGGCAACGGAAGGAAAGTCAACACAAGGGCATCGGTAATATTCTCGGTGCAAGGAGCAACGGAGAATCCCGTAAGTGTTAAAGTTGCCGATCCAGATGTAATATCGTTTGTCCCCGGGTAATAAACGGTTTCAAGTGCCGTGGCATCTTCAAAAGTGCCGTCGCCGGCAGTTGTCCATTCATATTCTTCCGTATTGAAAACAATTCCCGATATGTCCACTTCCGTAACATTCTCACACCAGGAGCTGTTTGCCCCGGCATATACAATCGGAAGATATGAGATATTTACCATTAGCGAATCGCTCAACGAATCGCCCGCACCGTCGGTAACCTCGATCTTCAGTTGAGCAAAACCAACCGAAAGATCGCCGGTTCCGGGAGTGTAAACGGGATTAACAATGGTGTCGTTGTCGAATGTGCCGTCTCCGCTTGTCGTCCAGATCAAAGTCTGGTAATTGGTGGCGGAAGCATTGATTTCCGGGGTCTCGTTCTCGCAAATTTCAATATCAGGCCCGGCAAAAACAGTCATGACCTCCGATGCCATGGGGGGTAAAATAATAAAGTCAACCCATGCACAATCCGAGCCGTTATTCACCGACTGGTCTTTTTCGTACATCCATTTGAAGGTATGTTCTCCCGCATCCACATCAAAAGAGGCAAGTCCCCAACCTGTTTCACCCGACCACGATTCCACTTCGTTATTATCAATAAAAAAGCGAAGGTAATCGTAATTGGGTTCACTGGAAACCCTGTAATAAAAACTGATCTCTCCATTGGCAATCACATCAACGGTCAGGTAAGCCTGGCTGTTCTGATAATGCGTAACGGTACCCGATCTCATACAGTAATTGCCTTCGTACGGGTCTTCCGAGTCGATACTCCATGGAGCATCTCCTCCGAATTGCCAATCGTAAGTATCAAAATTTCCGCTTTCGAAATCTTCGTAAATGAATCCGATGGTTACAAGATAGCTGTTGCTTGCCGTAATCCCGAAATCGGCCTCGGCATCCACATTGAACGTTGTGGTATGCAACAACGGAGTATTTTCATCAATATAAATTTCGAACATTGCGGTAACGGTTTCATACCCCTGCAAAACATCAACGGAAAAACTCCCGGAGTTGATCGTAATGTAAGGATCGGCATCTTCAAAACTCGCTTCAATGTTATAGGCTTTGCCACCGCCGATATTTTTCAGATCAACATAAACCTGAACCGTTTCACCGGGTTCAAGGTATCCGTTGTTGCCATCATCAAATGTTATTCCCGTAAACTGGAGTTCCGGCGCATAGGCTTTCAGGTAGATATGGCTTTCGTAAACCTCGGCTTCGGCTTCGATGACACTGCTGAAGATGATATCATATCCGTTGGGCACTTCCGTTGACACATCAAATGTAAAAGCATCTTCGAATGTAATGATTTCACCCGGGTCGAAAGAGGTCAGCGTTTCGGTACTATCGGTAAGTGTGATGTATTGGTCATCAATGGATAATTTCATATTTGATGCATTCACAACTTCACTGCTGATATTTTGCAGTTCAACCGAAACATGGACGGTCTCACCATATTCAATCACATTATCGTCTCCGGCGGTTACCGTCACGTTCCTGATGATGATATCGTTGACACCATCGGTGAAAAAGGGAAGTGTTTTTTTGCCCCACAATCCATTTACATCCTCTATAAAAAAGTCGATGCCAACAGCCTCATAAGGAACAGTGGGTGTACCGTAAAAAAGGCCGTCATCGGTAATATCCATTTCGGTGAAACTGTATGCGGGTTCAATGGTGATTTTGGTATTCGGCTGTACGTTGAAAGTACTGGAAATATCCAGCAACTCATAGTTATAGGCATCCCCGCTTGAAACGCCTGCCTGCCACTCGTTCCATGGGGAGCCGTTGATCTCTCCGTAAAAAAGATCAATCTTTCCGTCAGGATAAAGGGTAGTGGCAAAATTCAACTCATTGCCCGTACCGTATTCAATGGCTTTCCACCTGAATGTGGCGCTGTTTTCGTCTCCTTCGTACCACATGCCACCCCCTCCACTTGTGCCAAGCGGCTTACACATGTAGGGCGAAATGTTCATCAGGTTTTGAAACAGATTGAACTCGTCGGTTAGAAAAGTCCACGGGTATTCTCCTGCGGCAAACATGAGATAGCCATCCACATGAGGGTAGAACGTATTGTAGGTTTGTCCGTAAAAAGGAAAATCAAAATCAATTTGCTTTTCGGCATGACCGTATGTTGCATTGTTCGGATAAAGTTGTTCTCCCGAGATATTCGGAAACGGAGCTGTTGAATAGGTGTATTCGTAATGTTGGGTAATTTTCCAGCGATAGGGCTCTGTTCCGCCCGTTCCGAGCATTTGCTCCTGGTAAGGGTCATTGATCGTGGCAGCCGGAAGCTCAACCGTCAGCACACCGGGAGCATCAAAATCAATGGATGTATTGACGCTCAACACCGTCAGGCCGTTCTCAACCAGCGGAACATTGGTTTGCGAACAAGGAATCTCAATCAGGTCGCCTGTCGTATAATCCATCACCGACCAACTGTCTATCAGTCCTGTTCCGGCATTACCCGGATCATATTCATTAACAAGTAAAAAGAAAGTCACTTCGGCACCGGGTTCGATAAAACCGAGAAGACCCGAAACATCCAGACCGAACTCAAGGGTTTTGTCGGCCTGTGAGGTACCGCCCTGCATATAGAGTGCACCTCCCTGATAATTCAATATCGGAAAATCGATGATAAATTCCGGGGAGGAAGCATTCGGTTGTGTTGAAACACCCGCCATCACTTTGATCTTGTTCCTCGAATCATGCGTTAAGGTCACTTTATAGGTCACCTGCGGATCGGGAGTATCTTTGGGTTGAATAATGTGCACACTTTGATTCCAGACACCACCCTGCGACAGCGGACGACACAAGGCATTGTACATCAGATAAGCAAAACCGTCATTGCCCCAGGTTGAGGCATGGTAACTGTTTGCCAGTTTTACGCCGCCGATCTCCCAATCGCGAAAATCAATGATTCCGTCGTTATTAATGTCAATATCGTTGGTGTATTGCCCGTCGTTGTTGTAATCGAACCGGATCGAATCGTGGTAACCGACAACACACAGAGCATGGTTTGCATACGAGCTGAGTTCCGTAAGGACGTATTTCCCGGCTTCGGGGGTTCCTGCGGGCAAAGTATTATTCACACTGGCATAGGCAGCGTAAAAATTGGCCGTCCCTCCCGTCTCCGACCCGTCGAGGTGATCGTTGATCCAATGCCTTAAAGTATTCAACCCCTCAACATCTTTCAACGGTATGGAATAGAAATCCCATAGCCTGTTCTTCATGGCATTGTAATATTTGTCATAACCCGACATCCATCTGGTGACACCGCCGTAATTCAATGAACCGCCATAATCCGTAACATTAGGCGTACCGGCATGTTTGACAATATTCCAGCTATCAAAAAAAGGACAAGCGGTGCCATTACCGTTATTGCTCCAGTTAAAAACCCAGTGTGTGGGGTAAAGGTTATCGTTATTGTCGGCCGGGAGATTCCGCAACCTGTCAATTTCATAAGTAAAAGTGTAACCGACAGCACTGGCCTGGCCACATTCCAGATCACTCTGATTAAAGATAGAGCGGAAATAGGGCAGTTGTGAATTGTCAACTACTACGGGAAGTTCTTTATTACGAGAGTTATCGGTTAATTTTGCCACCGGTAACGATTCGAGAAACCGCATCTCTTTTTCATCCATCAAAGGCAATCCGTCAATAAATGTCACTTCTTTGCCATTAATAATCTTTTTTGTTTTTTCCTGTGCTTTGATATTGTTGATGCCCACTAACGATAAAACAACGAGGAGCAAATAGTAATGGAAGTACCTCATAACGAAATCAAAATGTTAAATTTTATTAATTATCTGCAAAAGTACAAAATTGAACCGAACGCAAGGATAAAATTATTTTACGTAAGGATTTTCCGGGACCCTCTACCCATAATTTACCGGATGTTTTTTAGTCAATGGGAATCAAAAGGAAACCGGTACATAAAACATCTCACCATGAATAATAAATTCATCTTTTCCGTTTGTAAAATACCGTTTTTATTACTTTTGTCCACTTCAACAGGAGCAGAGAAAGTGAATTTGTGTTTTTTCAACTGATAAAACACGTTGTCAGGCAACCCTTTTAATAAACAGGAGTCAATAACATTGTAGTTTTGTATGTCGGAAGCTGACAGTAAAATAATCGAAGGATGCATAAAAGGCAAACGGCATGCCCAAAATAAGCTTTATGGCAAATATGCTCCTTTAATGTTAGGTGTTTGCTTGCGGTACGCAAAAGACAAGGCAGAGGCGGAAGATATTTTGCAGGAAGGTTTTATTAAGATTTTCATGAACATAAAGAGTTTTCGCAGTGAAGGGTCGTTTGAGGGATGGATGAAAAGAATTATTATTAACACGGCGATAACACATATTAAACAAAATTTAAAGTATCAGTACCATACAGACATTGATGAAATAGAAGAGACACATATTGTTCCGGAAGAATCCGGTGATGACGATTCGGTGGTTAAAATACCGCGCAGCCAGTTGATGAGCATCATCCAGAGTCTTCCCGAAGGATACAAAATGGTTTTTAACTTGTATGTATTTGAACAACTAACACATAAGGAAATTGCAGAGATACTGGGAGTTTCGGTAAACACGTCGAAATCGCAGTTATCAAAAGCACGTAAATTATTATCAACAAAAATTGCTCATTTAACCGGAAACAAAAAAATTGCAATCGAGGGATGAACCTGAACAACATTGACGACATATTCAAAGAGGGATTGGAGGGATATTCCGAAGAGGTCTCCAAAGGGGTCTGGAAAAAGATCTCGGGAGGCCTGCTGCGCCACGAAATATCCCGATTCAACTTCACCAACGTGCCCAAACTTTGGGTTGGTATGGCTGCAGCTGGTATTGTTGCAATCTTTGTGACAGTTTATCAATGGAGCCCCACGCCACAACCTCTGCAACAGAATATTGCCCTGACTGAAGAACAAACTCCCGGGACGGAATTTACAACGCCCAACGAGCAAATCATCACACAAAATCAAACCGGCAAAGACAATCAGCCCAACGGAGCATCATCAAACATCCTGCATCCGGTGGAAAATGCTGGCCAAGCGAATAATCAGGGAATCCATTCCATTGATGATAACGTTGCTTTCACGGAACCTGATCATTCTTCTGCGGAATCCGACAATGCTGAAAACAGCATAATGTTGACCGGAACTTCCTCCCAAGATGAATTATCCTTCCTTTCGCCATTTACCGCTGAAGAGGAAATGCAAGCTCAACAAAACGAAACCGGGGGGGAGGGCACTGACGAAACCGTGGAGATCACAACAATGGAGGCCGTTACCTTTACGGAAGATAATCCGGGCGGTGCGCAACCGGTTCCGGATGAAGTAACGGCAAATGAAACAACCTCCGCAACAACAACACCGCAGGGGGAAACGAGAGTTGAAGAAAATGCGATAACCTTTACGCAACTGGACACACGCAAAGCCAGCCTGAAAACCGAAGAATCTCAACCCGTAATTGATGAAATCCATTCGACCACTCAACTTGACATGGCGGTAACACCGCTTACCAAAAGGAAGCCGGAATCGGAAAAAATACAAAAGATGCACACCTTGTCGTACTCTTTCGGACAGTTTTTCAAAGGGAAATACAAACCGCCCAAACGCAGGTTCAATGAAAATTCATTTTCCAAATTCCAGGGCAACAAACCGTATTTCTCTTTGTCAGCATATTTCGCACCCGAACTGACAACCTATACCCGTGTAACGTCAACATCCATGGAGAAAAGTTACCTGGCCGGCCTTGCGGTGAGCTACCACAGCACAAGATTCGTCTTTGAAGGAGGTGTCGAAGCATCCCATTCGTTTGATCAGGGCGATTATCTTGTTGACATGGACACCTACGACAGCATCGGCTGGTATCAGGGTATCGGAGGTTTCGGCCCGGATCCCAACAATCCCGATTCAATTATTTTTAACACGCAACAGGTTTTGGTTTACGATTCGGTACAACATAATTCCTATCAGCAAACACAAAACCAATACACTTATTTACAGTTTCCTTTGATGATCGGGTATCAGGCTATGGATCGCGGGATTTTCTCGGCATACATCAAGGCAGGCCCAAGCTTTTCTTTCCTGTTGAACAAAAAAGAGCCCCCTCTGGAATATTTTAACCCCGACGCAACCATCAATCAGATCGAAAATTATACTCCGGCAAGGATGAGCACCAGCATTCAGGTTTTGGTGAGTGTAGCCATGAAATTCCAATTTACCGAAAAATTCGGCCTTCTCATCGAGCCCACCTACCGGTATTATCTGAAATCGGTTTACAACGACAAGAATTACGCATTGAAAAATCCATACAGTTTCGGAATCAGAACAGGACTATTCCTCGATTTGTAAAATCATTACAAACCATGAATTTTAACGCAACCAGACATATACTGCTCTTTTTTTCGGCCCTTTTTAGTATGGTCAGCTACGGTTCCGGGTTGGGGAATTTTAGCGGCAACCCTGAAACTGTTTCGTCAAGAGATTCATTAATGGCTGATTTTGTTTATTATCAGTTTCCCGAAGACCCGTTAAAGATCAAATTCATTGACAATTCCACAGGCAACATCGTCGCATGGAAATGGGATTTTGACGATGGAACGACCTCCTCGTTGCAAAATCCCGTTCATATTTTTCCCGAAGAGGGGACTTATACGGTTTGCCTTACCGTAACGGATTTTTTCACGGGAACCACCGACACCTATTGCGAACTTATACAGGTAATGAACCCATCGCAGTTTTACTCATATTTTGATTTTTATAAAAATCCGGTAAATCCGATGAACATCCAGTTCGTTGATCTGTCGAAGGGGAATATCTCCTCATGGGAATGGGATTTCGGAGACGGCGAATCATCATACGAAAGCAACCCCGAACATATTTATACTGCACCGGGCACATACTGGGTCTTTTTATCCATTAAAGATCAAACAGGTACTTTTTACGATTTTTATATGGATGAGGTTTACATTAATGAATTCCCTCCCGTTTTAGCAAAATTTGATTACGAACAGAATTCGACCAATCCGCTGGAGTTTCAGTTTTCCAACACCTCCGTGGGCGGAACGATCGATTTTATTTTCTGGGATTTTGGCGACGGCACGATTTCTTCCTCTTTAAACCCGCTTCATGTTTATGAAAATAAGGGGATCTATTTGGTGTGTATTGAAGTATCTTTTAATTCCGGACAATATTACGACTGGTATTGCACAAAGGTGAATGCAACAGGCACCATTCCCTGCCATGCTGATTTTAAATTTGAGTTGCAACCTCCCGACCCGCTAACGGTACAATTTACGGGAGAGTCGCTGGGAGACATTGATTTTTGGTTCTGGGATTTTGGTGACGGGACAAGATCGTACGAAGCGAACCCGTTCCATATCTATTCGGAAGCAGGGACTTACCCCACTTATCTGGTTATTGTCAACAATGCTTCGGGTTGTTATGATTCGATACAAAAATATGTTGATGTGTTCATTCCGCCCCAGTGTGAAGCGCTTTTCGATTATGAATACCTCCAGAGCGATTCCATGACGGTTCAGTTTACCGATCTCTCCCTCGGCATCATTTCCGGCTGGTTTTGGGATTTTGGTGACGGCACAACATCAACACTTCAAAACCCCGCGCATACCTTTTCCGAAGAAGGAGCCTATAATGTCTGTCTGACGGTATCAAGTTTATGGGGCCCTTGCCAGGACACCCTTTGTGATACCGTGACGATTGATATTACGCCAAACTGCCATGCCGGTTTTGAATTTTCTCCCAACCCGGAAAACCCCCTGGAGATTTCTTTCTTCGACACTTCTACGGGAAACATTGAATCGTGGCAGTGGGATTTTGGCGACGGAAGTTTCTCTGTCGAGCAAAACCCGACCCATACCTTCTCCGACACGGGGGAATACCATGTTTGCCTGACGGTTTTTGACAATTACGGGCCTTGTCAGGATACCTGGTGCGATATCATTAACATTGAAGTACCACAGCTTTGTAATGCCGATTTTGATTTTGAACAATCGGAAGAAAATCCTTTTGAGTTCAGTTTTTCCGATCTCTCCACAGGGATTGCCAATGCATGGGACTGGGATTTCGGCGACGGAGGATTTTCCAATTTGCAAAACCCTGTCCATATCTTTGCCGACACCGGAAATTATGAAGTTTGTCTGACGGTTTACCATACCGATTCGCTGTTATATTGCAACAGCACATTCTGTACCGGCCTCACGGTGAGTGTCCCGCAGCTTGACTGTGATGCTGCTTTCGAGGCCAATGTGGACATTGGGGTAAACAAGCCCAACCTGTATCATTTCAACGACCTCTCCACAGGAAATCCGGATTTGTGGCTGTGGGATTTTGGCGACGGCAACACTTCAACCGAACAAAATCCGGATTATCAGTATGCCGATGGCGGCACCTATAACGTGACGCTAAAGATTACCAAATTGAATCCCTGGGGTGATGATTGCGAAGACACGGAAACCATTCAAATTACAACACCGGAATATTATGACGTGGGCGGAATGGTGTTTGCCGGCTTGTTTCCCATCAACAATCCCGAAAATACGGGAGACACGGCCATGATCTACCTCTTTAGAAAGATCAATGACAACATCATCCCGCTCGACACTTCGTTTTTTACTGAATACGGGTATTTCTACTATTTTAATATGTTGTCAGGCGATTATCTGATGAAATGCATCCTGACAACGCAATCCACCAATGCACCAAATTATTTTCCGACCTATTACGGTGACGAATTGTATTGGGAAGATGCACAGATACTAAAGGTTGCCGATTCCAATAATTATTCGGCCAACATCATCCTGAAAGAAGTTCCGGATGCTTCCATCGGCGGAACCGGCAAAATTGAAGGGGTTGTCATCATGTCCGCTTCATGCTTTCCCGGTGACGGCCCATTGGAGGATGCCGAGATTATTTTGTACGATAATGACAACATTCCGATCCGTTATACTTTTTCGAATCAAAATGGTCTGTTCACTTTTGAAGACCTGGCGTTTGGACAATACACGCTGGTTGCCGAGTCAACCGGTTTGCTCACTGATCCCTATTCGGTCATTCTTTCCGAAGACAACCCTGTAGTTGAGAATATCGAACTTTATCTTTGTGAAAACATTACAGGCATTGAAGAGAATGAAAATTACGAGGGTTTTGATTTCAGTTATTACCCCAATCCCGTTGAAAAAACGCTCAACATTTTGATTGGCAACAACAACAAACAGTACATACAATTCAACATTTACAATTTACTTGGTCAGACGGTCTATCAAAAGAAGATCGGATTGAATTCAAATTCAAAACTCATTACGGTCGGCATGCAAGAACTCCATCGGGGTATTTACATTGCTGAAATGATCGCTTTTCCCGGCAAAATACTTACTACATTCAAGATCATTAAAAAATAATTTCCCTCCCCCCTTTCTCATTTTCATTTTACAGGCTGCCGCTCCCAGGCGGCCTTTTTTTGTTATTTAGCTTATCATGGTAAACTTTATCATTTCGGTACTACCACCATTTGAGTAAAAAACATTAATAGCTGATTGAATTTTTAGAATGCGGTAAGGTAAGAAGGTAATAATGCGGTAAGGAAAGAAGGTAGTAATGCGATAAGGGAGGAAGGTAACAATGCGA
>JAOZMX010000179.1 GCA_029934065.1 Bacteroidales bacterium | reverse complement strand
GGTTTTAATGCGCGTGTGGAGCTGGCGAAGATGGCCGCCGGAGAATCCGGACTTGGTGTCTGGGAGCACAAAGTCATCAAGAACGTCATTGCCACACAACTTGTTTACAACAGCATTAAGCACGAAAAAACCGCCGGAGTGATCTCGGAAGATTACCTGAACGGTATCGTGGAGATTGCTCAGCCCATCGGTCCGGTATTTGCCATTATTCCGGTTACCAATCCCACCTCAACGATATTATTCAAAGTGTTGATCGCTTTGAAGTCGCGCAATCCCATCATCATCAGTCCGCCCAAGCGTGCGCCGGAATGTTGCCGGAAGACGGTGGAGATTTGTTACAACGCCGCTATTGCTGCGGGCGCTCCCGAAGACTGCATCCAGATACTGCCGGAGGTAAACCGTGAACTCACTCACGAAATTATGACCCATCCGAAACTCGCTCTGATACTGGCTACGGGAGGGATGGGGCTGGTGCATGCCGCATACAGCTCCGGGAATCCAGCGTTGGGTGTCGGCCCGGGCAACGTCCCTATCCTCATCGACTCCAGTGCCGATTTCGGCTATGCCGTAGAGAGCATCATCAACTCCAAAACTTTCGACAACGGAACCATCTGTGCCAGCGAACAAGCCGTCGTATGCGAAAAGTCCGTCTCCGGGGCGGTGATAGCCGAATTTGAACGTCAGGGTTGTTATTTTATGAATCCCGATGAAATTGCAAAAATAGAAGCGGTGGCGTACGACAAGGAAAAAGGCTCCATGAGCGCTGACGTGGTGGGGCAGCCTGTCGAAAAAATAGCCGTCATGGCGGGGATCAATCCTCCGCAGGGCACCAGGATACTGATGGCGAAACAAGAGCATGTCGGAAAGGCATATCCTCTTTCGCAGGAGATACTGGCATTGATACTCGCTTTCTACGAAATGGAGGATTACCGGTCGGCCATCAAGAGATGCATCGATCTGAATTACCTCGGAGGAATAGGCCATACGGTGGGGATTTATGCCAACGACGAAAAACGCATTCTCGAATTTTCGATGGTGATGAATGCAGGCAGGATATTGGTCAACACACCTTCAATACAAGGTGCCATCGGCGGAATTTACAATATTCTCCCTACCTCCCTGACGCTGGGATGCGGTACGGGCGGTAAAAACATTACTACCGAAAACGTAACGGCACATCATCTGATCAATATCCAACGGGTTTGCAGACGTCGTGAAAACAGACAATGGTTAAACTTTGACAAAACAAAGTATCTTGACGAATCATTATCGTTGAAGGAAATAATTAAGGATTACAATAAAAACTATTAATACCGAATAAAAACATGGTTAAGTTTGATTATGATGAGTATCTTCATCAACTGGTTTGCGGTTTCCGGGATAGACTCGACACCGAAGTCAGTGCACAAATAGAGACTCCCGTTAAAGAAGAAATTGTAAAACACCTGCAACAAAAACCGGATGAAGGTCTGAAAGTCGTTTTTGATTTCAGGGAGGTGAGTTTTATCACTTCGGCATTTATCCGGATTTGTATCACATCAGCCAAGACGGTGAATAAAACAAATTTCTCCATTATCAACACCAACCCGTTGATCAAAAAAACCCTGAAGATAGCCGGGCTTGACGAGGAATTGAATGTCTTGTAATATCTTCTAATTTTTTTAGCCTCTTGGGAAGCAAAACTAACCAACATGTTGTTTAAATTAAAATCATTGGCAATGAACAACCGGCATAGTTGCTGATGCAAAGCCGAGACAGATTGCTTCGCCCGGTAAACCGGGCTCGCAAAGTCCGTTTTCCGGTTTAGCTTTTTTCAAAAAGCGATAGCCCGTTGTAGCCTGAAGGGCTATTATGGGTCACTCGCTTACGATGCTTTTGCAACAACGTTTATTCCTTGTTGAAAACAATAAGACCTGATATTCCATGGGACATTAAAAAAGCAGAAAGAACATAAAACAGCCAGTTTTCTCCAATGGTCCATCCATTGATTACAAAATCAGAAAAATAATAAATCACTACACTCAGGAGTAAAGTTGCTCCTGCCGTAAAGTTTCCGATTTTATAAAACAACTGGATTTCGCGTTCATCAGGTTTTTTCTTTTTCTTCTTAAAAAACGTGTAAATTGCCAATAAAGCCAATGCGGCCATTCCTTTTGGCCCAAACATTAAAACAGACACCAAAAGGATAATGCCAACCAAAAGTTCCAAAATAAATCTCTTATTCATGATTATTCCTCATTTGTTAAATAAAAAATATCTTCAACTTTGCATTTAAAATAATCTGCTATTAACAGGGCCAGTTTTACGGATGGATTAAATTTACCATTCTCAATTGCATTGATAGTCTGACGTGAAACATTCATTTTTCTCGCCAATTCTTCCTGAGTGATCTGATTATTATTGAAGCGCAATATTTTTATTTTATTTACTAATTTCATTTTTACCAATTATTATTAATGCCACAAAAGTATATAATAATTTACATAATGTCAAGTATTATTTACATTTTTTTATCGTATTTTTCTGCAATCATTCATAATAACTTGATGCATAGCATTATAAATTTTTATTGATTTTAAAATTTTTCAGTGCAGTGTTTTGATTTCAATCTCCGTTTTTAGGGATGCTTCCAACAATCCAAGAAAACCACCAAAAAAATGTCTGGTTACTTTCTGCCATGTTTTGGGCTGGCTGCGGTAGTACTTTTGTAAGGTCAACTTTTAGAAACAATTAGTTCTTTAAAAAACAACCAGATTCATTAACCAATTTATTAAAACCAGGAGGTTACCATGAAAACAACCAAATTAGTAATGATTGCAGCGCTTGTATCGTTTGCGCTGATGAGTTTTGCAAACACGCAACTCGGAAAAACAAGTAACGTTATCACTTTGAAAGAAGCGCTTTCAAAAACAGCAATTGTGAGTGCGCTTCACAGCCAGATCAACCCGGCGGAATTTCTGAAAAATGAACAGCCCGGGATTTACACTGCCCACGTAAGGGTAAAAGCAACCATGTATTCTGTAACTGCCAGTTACAAAGAATGGCACAATTTCTTTTACGGGAATCCTACAAAAAGCCCTCTGTGTATTGACAACAAGGCCAATCCGTTCAGCCTGTCGAATCTTTTCGGGCTATCGGGGAAGAGCATCAACCCGTTTGGGAAGTCCAATCCCTTCGGCCATAAAGGTCCGAAATCAAAAGGCCCCGGACATTGATCACCCTGCCGTAGCTTATAAAGCCAAAAAGGCCTCATCAAAACGATGAGGCCTTTTTTTATGGGAGAGGAATATCGGTTTTGAATTATTGAATTGTTTAATATATTTGCATAGAAAAAACAGGAATAATAATGGAATCAGAAGAAAGCAAGCGGCTTAAAGCAAGAATAAAGGAACTGGAAAAGGAGATAGAATTTGCAGACCTGAAAACCAGGGCCTATCAGATCATGTTTGAAATCGCCGAAAAAGAATACGGGATTGATCTGAAAAAAATTTCCCGGCACAAAAAACTGCAAAACCCAAAGAAGAAAGGTCTGTGACAAAAATAATTTTACAGTTTTTTATTTGACATGCGTGTGATGGGGATTTTAAGTGAATTTGCATAACAAAAATCTGTGATAAAATGGAAAGCATCCGAGCAAATAAACAAATGATCATTTCCGTGATTTTTTCGAGGTACTTCATCACGCTGCATGCATAGATAACAAGCTCAGTAGCCAATATCGAAAAAACATCGGCCATTTTGGGGAAAACGGAAAAACCCGATTTCAGAAAAATCAATCAGGTGGAAAAGGGTGTTCAGATCAAACGAATTTGTGAACATTCATTTTGAAAATAACACCGGCAAAATAAAATTCTTTGTCCATCAATTACCGGATGTAAATCCCGCAGGGCTGGATTTGAACAGTACCGAAGTGATCAATTCGATCAGAAACCCGTAAACAATACCCATCACCACCGTGCTGACGGCAATGACCGTATTGTCGATAATGGGGACGGCCATGGGAATGCTGGCAATGATGCCGAGCACAATGCCGTGGAGCCACCATTTCAGGCGCAGGGCGCTGATGCCGATCATAAATCCGAGCATGGTGCGGCCGATAACGATCGACCACCTGACGGTTGAACTCAAGGTTTCGGAACTGTCGGGATTGGAAAGGGCAAAGCCGAGACACACGAAGCCGAAGACAACACCACTTATCGTGGCAATGATGACGCGTTTTGATGTAAGCATAAAACCTCCTTAATTTAAGGTATTAATAAATCATTTTCAATTTTATGGATGAAAAATGTATCTGGATCGCATTGTTTTTTCATCTTTGTAAAAATAATGGTTTTTTATTAAATTCAAATACAGGATGAAACAGGTCAGGATTATCTTTTTTTTCGCACTGTCGGTTATGATTATTTCTTGTCAAAACCAACCGGAGATCACGGTGCTCGATGCACCGGCGGGGACACGCTTTACAAAGATCGACACTGCGGGTGTTACCGTCATTCCCAACGGACGGTTGGTAACCCCCGTGGGCAAAAGCATCACTGTGGCGCCGCATCCTTTCGGGCTGATATTGGGTAACGACGGTGATCTTGCCGTAACGGCCAATTCGGGTACCCGGCCCTTGTCGGTGTCCGTCATCAGCAACCTGCTTTCGGGAAATCCGGAGGTGATGCAAATCCCTCCCGGACCGCTTACCGACAAAGGTGTGATAGCTTCCGTGTACATGGGGCTTGCTCTTTCGCCGCAAAACGACACGTTGTATGTGTCGGGCGGAGAGGAAAACGGCATTTATCTCTTCAACACCGGCACAGGTGAAAAACTCGGGTTTATCAGTTGCAACAAAACGGTTCTGGGCCAAGAGGTGAAAGACGGTTACATCGGGGATATGGTGCTTTCGAAAAACGGCAAATGGCTCTATGCCGTTGATCAGATACAATTCAGGATGCTGGTCGTTAACACCCAAACTCTGGAGGTGGTTCGGTCGGTAAAAACGGGAAGGTATCCTTTCGGTATTGCCCTTTCGCCCGATCAGCACAAGGTTTATGTTGCCAATGTGGGGATGTTCGAATACAAACCCATAGAGATGAAGAACAAGAATCAACGGGGCATCGCCTTTCCTCCGTTCGGGTACAATACCGAAAAGGCGAAATACGGTTTTCGCAACGACAGCGTGAAAGTTTACGGGTTGGGTGATCCCAATGTTCCCGAATCGTTTTCGGTATGGGCTGTGGATGTTTCCAACCCCGAGTCGGCGCATGTGGTGTCGAAGGTCAAAACGGGTCACCTTGTGGGCGAACCGATTGAGGGTATCCCGGCGGTGGGCGGGTCGAGCCCCAACTCCATCGTGGCTACGGATCAATATGTTTTTGTGAGCAACGGCAACAACGATAATATTTCGGTCATCGACATCAAGGCCGACACCATCATCACGGAAATCTACCTCAAACCCGATCCCGCCGTCGAACATTTCAGGGGCGTTATCCCCTTCGGAGTGGCCGTTTCGCCCGATCAGCAGCGGCTGTATGTTGCCGAATCGGGCATCAATGCCGTGGGTGTGATTGATATCCCTTCGTTTAAAGTAATGGGGCATATTCCCGCGGGATGGTTCCCTTCGAAATTAAAAGTTACTCCCGACGGAAAAAAACTCGTTGTTGCCAATGCCAAAGGATACGGCAGCGGTCCCAACGGCGGACGCGATTTCACACCCGGGCAGGAAGGAACTTACATCGGCAGCTTGATGAAAGGTACGGTACAGGTGCTGGATATTCCGCCGGACGATTCCCTGAATACCCTGACACGGCAGGTGATTGCCAACAATTTTCATATCTCCGCAGCCGGCGGTGAAGAACATGAGTGGAGAAAAAACAATCCCGTTCCGCTTTACGGCGGGCAAAAGGAGTCGCCCGTCAAACACATTGTTTTTATCTCGAAAGAAAACCGCACTTACGACGAAATATTCGGGCAACTGGAAAATGCCGACGGCGATCCCACACTGGCACGGTACGGAAAGGGAGTGAGCTTTAAGAATCACGCCGGCACCGATTCGGTAACCGATGCCACGGTGATGCCCAACCACCTGAAGCTGGCCGGCGAATTTGCCTTTGCCGACAATTTCTATGTGGATTCCGATGTTTCGGCCGACGGGCATCGCTGGCTGGTCAACACCTATCCCAACGAATGGGTGGAGGTGAACACTTCGGCAAGCTACGGAGGCAACAGATATTACAAGTCCGACTCGGATGCTCCGGGCATCTATGCCATGACCGGCTCGGCGGGAGCCATCTATCCGGAGGACTACAACGAGGCGGGATCACTGTGGGATCATCTGCAACGCAACGGGATCGGCTTTTTTAATTTCGGTTTCGGCATCATGTTCGAACCGGCGGTTTATCACGAATCGTTCAAATATACCGGCGTGAGGCATCTCGTCAACTTTCCCGTTCCGCAACCGATGTATGACAAAACGTCAAAGATCTACCCAACCTACAACACCTCCATTCCCGACCAGTTCAGGGTTGATCAGTTTATCAAAGAGTTCGGCGAGAAATGGATAAATGGTGCGGACACCATGCCGGCCTTGCTCACGGTGATCATCCCCAACGACCACGGGGCGTGGGAGCGTCCCGACGACGGCTATCCGTTCCGCGAAAGCTACATGGCCGACAACGACCTTGCCGTTGGCCGCATTGTCGAGTTTCTGTCGGGCACACCTTACTGGAAAAATATGCTCATCGTCATTACCGAAGACGATGCGCAAAACGGCGTGGATCATGTGGACGCACATCGTAGTGTGTTGCTCGTAATTTCCCCGTGGGTCAAACGCAACTACGCCGGACATCAGCATTACAGTTTCGGAAGCATCTTCAAGACCTTCTGGAATATCTTGGGCTTACCTTACCTCAACCAGTTTGATGCGGGTGCCACCGATCTTGCCGATCTTTTTACCGACGTGCCCGATACAACCGTTTACCATGCTGTTCCCGTTGACCCGAGAATTTTCGATCCCCAAAAAGCCCTCGATCCGCTGGATGAAGAGTTCAACTGGAAGGCGCTGGAAGAGTCCCCCGTGATCGACAATCCCGAAGACATGCTGAAAATGAGCAAGGAAAAAGAAGAATACCGGTTGGAAGACAGGGAAAGGAAATGATTTTTTTGATATTGATTTCAGATTGGAGATTAACGATGTTAGATTTTAGATGTGGCCTGCTAACAGATGCGCTGCAATGCCAAGAGAGATTACTTCGCCCGGTAAACCGGGCTCTCAAAGTCCGTTTTTCAGTTTATCTTTTTTGA
>JAOZMX010000178.1 GCA_029934065.1 Bacteroidales bacterium | reverse complement strand
CATGTTATTCAGATGCGTACCTCTGCCATATCTTCCATGCCTCATCCGCCTGGATTTCCAGCATTTTCAAACCGTTTGAAGTGAGGGCGCCCTGTTGCCGGGCTTTTTTTAGAAATAAGGTTTCGGTGGGATTGTAGATCAGATCGAAGATGACATGCTCTTTGGTGAGGGATTCATAGGGTATATCAGGGAATTCATCCACTTTCGGAAACATGCCGAGGGGAGTTGTATTAATAATCAGGTGGGTGTGCCCGATAACCTCTTTGGTCAGATCATGATAATTGAAATCCGGCTGTTGCTTTGTCCGGCTCACAAACCGGTAAGGGATGTTTATTTTTTCAAGAACAAAAGCGACTGACTGTGCGGCGCCTCCCGTACCGAGAATCAACGCCTGGTCAACATTCCGGTTCCCGATCAAAGGTTTCAGCGCCTTTTCAAAACCGATGACATCCGTATTGAAACCGTAAAGTACCGGTTTGCCCGTTGACCGGTCAATGCTGATGGTATTCACCGCCCCGGCAGCTCCGGAAGTTTCATCCGGGTTGTCGATGAACCGGATCACCTCTTTTTTATAAGGGATGGTTACGTTCAGTCCTTTCAGGTTATTATGTTTCGCAATCAACTCCGGAAATTGTGAAATGTCATCCAGCTCAAACACCTCATATTGCGCATCAATACCCAGTTCCCTGAATTTTTTCCTGAAATAAGGAGGTGAAAAAGAATGAGCGAGTTTTTTTCCGATGAGTCCGTACAAATGCATGAGGAAGAGTTATTCCGTTTCTTCTTTCATTGCCGTCAGTTCCAGCGCCACAATGGATAAAATGCCGAAGACCATAATGACGATGGCAATCCATACTTCCGTGTTCATGGTTGGCGGCAGGATGCTTTCATAACGAGCGATGACCTTTTCACCGTGTTTCATGATAAAATCCCCCGCCTGATTGGTCAGGTAAACCGGGTTTTTCCACGGCCACAAAATATTGAGCGATCCGAGGATGAATCCCGTTAACAGGGCAATGGTCTGGTCTTTGTAATTTTTGAAAACCCATGAAAGAATATGCGAAAAGGCAACCAGCCCGATGACGGCTCCGAGAGCAACAGGCAGAAGTATCCCGAAATCGCGATTGTTGATGGCATCAATGGCCACCAGTTGATAATTTCCCATCAGGATCAAAATAAACGAACCCGATAACCCGGGCAGGATCATGCTGCAGACGGCAACCACACCACAAAGGAAAAGATACAAGGGATGACTGTTTTCGTGAGCCGGGTTGAAAAAAGTGATCACTACGGCAATGGCCGTTCCGATGATGAAAAAAACAATAACGCCCACTGTCCAATGGTCCACCCTTTTGCCTACAAAATATACCGATGCCAGTACCAGTCCGAAAAAATAGGCCCAGATGTAAACGGGATAATTGTCGAACAAAAAACCGAAGATGCGGGCCAGTAACACAATGGCGATGGCGACTCCGGTAAATATGGAAACCAAAAACCAGAAATCGGTTTGTTTGGCAAATTCTTTCCATTCGCCGCGAAACAGCAATCTGGCTGCCTGAAGGTTAAATGATTTAATCGCATTAATCAGGCGGATAAAGATGCCCACAATCAGGGCAATCGTCCCACCCGAAACACCCGGAATGATGTTGGCAATGCCCACTCCCAGGCCTTTCAGTATGTAGATAAGGTATTCTTTCATTGTTGATTGGAATAAATCCCGACAAGTTCCATAAAGCGGGATTCCTGGAAAAGTTCAGGCATAAAATTGGTGAGTTCGCTGTGCCGGTCAAAGTCGAGTTTCATGGCCGACTCAATATAATAAAACGCCTGCTGCACTTTACCGGTTTTGTATAGATAACCTGCCAGACGATACCACAGCGAGGCATTTTCATTGTTGTATTCAAGGGCCTCTTCAATCACGTTAATGGCCTGATCGTATCCGTCGGTGATGGATTTGCAGATGGAAAAATTGATCCACGCATCGGCAAAACCGGGTTCTTCTTTGACGATCTTCTCAAAAAGTTTTTCCGCTTTTTCAGTCTGTCCCTGTTTGAGGAATAACACGCCCAGTTCAAATTTGTAGTCCGTATTCTCCGGTTGCAGGTTGATCGCCTTTTCAAAATATTTGATTGCCGTTTTATCCATGTTCTGCCGGATAAAAACCCTCCCGATGGATACCCACACGTCCGCAAATTTATCATCCAGCTCCAGCGCTTTGTTATAATAAACCAGTGCTTCCTTCAGGTCGCCGAGGTTTTCATAAGCATCGCCGATATATTGAAATGTCAGCGCCTCCGGATCTTCGTATTTCAGGGTTTCCTTGTAGTATTTGATGGCTGTCCTATAATGCTCCAGCCCGGTATATGAGTTGGCAATGTTGAAATAAGCGGCGGCAAATGTTTCATCAATGGCCAGCACGAACTCATACGACTCAATGGCTCTTTCAAAGAGTTCCAGCGTATTGTAAAAAATCCCCAGGTTGAACCATGCCTGTTTTGAGTAGGGATTATCATCGAGAAATTTGTTAAAAAACTCAATGGCCTCCTCTTCACGTGAAGTGATCTCGAAAAAGAAAGCGATCTCCTGGATGAGGTCTTCGGACTCCGGCCTGATCTTCAATGCCTTTTTCAGATATTTGATCGTTTGGGCATAGTTGTTCAGGTTCTCGTACTCGTAGGCAATGCTGGTGAAAATATCTTCGGTGGCTTCAGTGTAAGGCAGCGCCTTTTTGTATTCTTCAATGGCCATCTTGTGTTTGTTCATCTGGCTGTAAATCTCCCCTTTGGAAAGGTAAACATCGTCGTTGGTGGGTTCCAGCAGCTCGATCATATTCAGCAGTTCGATGGCTTCATAAAATTTCCTGCGTGAGGCCAGCAGCCTGGCTTCTCTGATCTTGAATCCGGTATAACCCGGATGCTGCATCAGTGCCTGCTCGATGGCTTTTTCCGACATTTTTGTCAGACCTTTTTCAAAGTAATAGTCGATGACCGCCTCAAATTCATCCACATCAAAAAAGTACTGCATGCCTTCCTTGACCATGGATTCAAAACGTTCTACCAGGGCTTTTACTTCCTTCTCATCTAACCAGTCAAAATCTTCCTTCATATTCTCTTTGAAAAACAGTGTAAAAATATAAATACTCCCGTTAGCGCGTAAAATATCCGGGAAATATTTTTAAACACCCGGATTCGCCGGATGTTCATATCCCGAATTGGTGAAAAAAAAGATGCTTACTTATCAGTTTTCACTCATTAAGGTAAAACAGATCAGCATAAAAAGATTATTCATTTTCAATCAAAATATCTGTTTTACTTTGTGAAACTTTGGGCCTTCTTGGTGGTTCTCTGTGTAATAGCTATTTCACAAAGATACACGAAGAAGATACCGAGGTGCTCAAAGAGATCATTTATTCAAATTTTTTAAAAATATTGGGAACATCAAAGTAAAATTAAGCCTTTTTTCGGTGTTCTGATTCGCTACAAGAGATGATATTTTCAAACACAAATGCTTTTATTTACATTTGCGGCTAAATAATTTAACAAATGACACTCATAAAATCCATTTCCGGAATCCGCGGAACCATCGGCGGCCCTTCGGGTGATGCGCTGACGCCCGTTGATATTGTGAGATATACGGCAGCTTTTGCATCCTTTATGAAAAAGAGGAGCAACAGGAAAAAACTGACTTTTGTTGTGGGACGTGATGCCCGGAAATCGGGAAAAATGGTGGAAGGACTGGTCGTTTCCACACTCATCGGAATGGGGATTGATGTGATCAACGGCGGGTTTTCAACCACGCCGACGGTTGAAATGGCTGTGATCGATAAAAAAGCCGACGGCGGTGTGATCATCACGGCAAGCCACAATCCCAAGCAATGGAATGCCCTCAAACTGCTCAACCGTTACGGGGAATTCCTGTCGGATGAAGACGGTAAGGAAATGCTCAAGCTGGCTGAAAATGAAAATTTTATTTTCTCGGAGGTGGATGAACTGGGCTGCGTCGTTACCGATTACAACCTCATCGACAGTCATATCCAGCGGGTGTTGCAGATGAAGTATGTGGATGCCGACCTCGTTGAACGGACAAAATTCAAAATAGCTGTGGATGCCGTGAATTCCACGGGAGGGATAGCCATACCGCGGTTACTGGAGGCCATGGGCATTGAAGATGTTATTGAACTTTATTGCAAACCCGACGGGGAGTTTCCGCACAACCCGGAACCTTTGCCTGAAAACCTCACCGAGATATCCAAAGTGGTAAAAAATAAAAAATGTGATCTCGGTATTGTAGTTGATCCGGACGTGGACCGCCTGGCGCTGGTGATGGAAAACGGTGAAATGTTCGGCGAAGAATACACGCTGGTTGCCGTGGCAGACTATATCCTGGAGAATGAACCCGGCGGCAATACCGTTTCAAACCTGTCGTCAACCAGGGCATTACGAGACATTACCGAAAAGGCCGGTGGTAAATATTTTGCCTCGGCAGTGGGCGAGGTGAATGTGGTTGAAAAGATGAAAGAAGTCAATGCCGTGATTGGCGGCGAAGGCAACGGAGGTGTGATCTATCCTGCTTTGCATTACGGGCGCGATGCGCTGGTGGGTGTGGCCCTGTTCCTGACGTTGATGGCGAAACGGAACCTCAAAGCGAGCGAACTTCGCAAAGCTTATCCTGATTATTATATTTCCAAAAACAAGCTGGAACTTGACCGGGACAGCGACCTGAATAAGATCTTCGATAAAGTAAAAAGTCATTATGCCGATTATCCCATTCTGACCATTGACGGTGTGAAGGTTGAATTTCCGGACGGGTGGGTTCACCTGCGACCCTCGAACACAGAGCCCGTCATCCGCATTTATGCCGAAAGCACCAGCATGGAAAAGGCCCAGAAATATGCTGATGAAGTCAAAGAGATCATAAAACAATTATGATTTTTTTATATCTTTCGCAACCCATTCAAACCATGGATTATGGCACGGAGAAAAAGGCGGAAAAAATACAGAACGGTCACTTTTAAGCTTTCATCGCGTCAGATGAAATCGCTGGAGAATTATTGCAAAGCCCGCAAAACCACCCCCACCAAGCTCATCAAGAAAAGTATCCGCGATTACATCGAGCATTTTGCCACGGAAGTGCCCGAGAAATACCACGTGTCGCACAACCAGCTCGACCTGTTTGAAAAAGGCGATGAAACAATTTCGATGTTTGATTGAGGGGATATGCTGTTTTCAATGCGGTTTTTGTAATGCGCCGGGATGCAGGCCATTAGAGTACTCTCTTCATTGTTTTCCAACTCCTTTGATAATCTTCGTTACTCCAGGGCTTATTCATTTGTTAATTCGTTTGCAATTAATTCCGCCTGTTTCAGAACCGTTTCGGTGGCCAGTTTCTGCATGTCCGGCGGATAACCGTATTGCCGCAGGGTTCGTTTGACGATCACCTTCAGTTTTGCCCTTACACTTTCTTTGATCGTCCAGTCGATGGTGGCGTTCTTTTTTACGCGGTCAAAAAGCACGATGGCCAGTTCGCGGAGCTTATCTTTTTCCATCAGTTCGCGGGCGCTTTTGTTGTTGGCCACGGCCGTGTAAAAAGCATATTCAAAAGCGGACATGCCCATTTCTTCCGGCTCCTTGTCCATCTGCCGGATATCTTTTCCCAGTTTGATCAGTTCCTCGATGAACTCGGCAGCCGTGATGATTTTGTTGTGATATTTAACAATGGCATTTTCCAGCATTTCCATCAGCGACTTGCTTTGCACCAGGTTTATTTTTGCCCGTGATCTGATTTCATCGTTCAGGAGTTTTTTCAGCACTTCCATGGCGATGTTCTTGTGTTTCATGCTTTGCACTTCCAGCAGGAACTCTTCGGAGAGGATGGAGATGTCAGGCTTTTTGATCCCCGCCGCATCAAAAACATCTATGACTTTGTCGGTGACCAGTGCGCTGTCAATCACCTGCCGGATGGCGGTTTCCAGTTCTTCATCGGTTTTACCGGATCCCGGCGTTTCAAATTTCACCAGCCGTGCTTTGACCGCCTGGAAGAAAGCAACCTCATCTTTTACGTCCATGGCCTGCTCGTGGGGTATGGCAATGGCAAAAGCCCTGGAAAGCGCAGTCACCTCATCCACATATCGTTTTTTACCGTTTACCAGCCCGAGGATGTGTTCTTCGGCTGACAGAATAATGGAAAGCTTTTGTGATGTATCGGCCGTAAAATAATCCTCATAATTGAACCCGTGGAACATCGCCGACACGACTTCCAATTTTTCAAGCATGAGTTGCACGGCTTTCTCCTGTGTGAGTGCCGGGTCGCCCCTGCCGCCGCTTTCGGAATAAAACGAAAGGGCTTTTTTCAGATCCGATGCAATGCCGAGATAGTCAACAATCAGGCCGCCCGGCTTGTCTTTATACACACGGTTTACGCGGGCTATGGCCTGCATCAGATTGTGTCCCTGCATGGGCTTGTCAATGTAAAGGGTATGCAACGACGGCACATCGAAGCCCGTCAGCCACATGTCGCGGACAATCACCAGTTTCAGTTCATCATGCGGGTCTTTCATCCGCTCGGCCAGTGCGCGGCGTTGTTCTTTGGTGGTATGGTGTTTGGCCAGTTCAGGCCCGTCGGACGAAGCGGCCGTCATCACCACCTTGATAACCCCTTTGCCCAGATCATCACGGTGCCATTGCGGACGCAGCTTAATGATCTCATCATACAGGGCAACAGCAATGCGGCGCGACATGGCCACGATCATCCCTTTGCCTTCAAACACTTCCTGCCGCTGCTCAAAGTGTGTAACGATATCTCTGGCAATACGTTCCAGACGTTCTTTACTTCCTACAAGGGCTTCCAACTGTGTCCATTTGGCTTTGGCTTTCTGGGTTTCCGACAGGTCATCCCGCTTCAGCTCGTCGTCAAGCTCTTTCACTAACCGCCGACCTTCCTCACTCAAATGAATTTTGGCCAGCCGGCTTTCGTAATAGATGGGTACGGTGGCGCCGTCTTCCACGGCCTGGGCTATGTCGTAAATGTCAATGTAATTACCGAAAACGGCAGGCGTGTTTTTATCCGTGTTTTCGATGGGTGTGCCTGTAAACCCGAGATATGTGGCATTGGGCAACGCGTCGCGCATGTATTTGGCAAAACCGTAAACCGTCCTTTTGCCGGTCACCTGTCCGTTTTCATCTTTGGCGTCAATGGTTTTGGCTTTGAAACCGTATTGTGTCCGGTGGGCTTCGTCGGCAATGACCACAATGTTTTTCCTTTCGGACAAAGTTTCATAAACATTGCCCTCTTCGGGTTGGAATTTCTGGATGGTGGTGAACACAATGCCGCCCGAAGCCAC
>JAOZMX010000032.1:14628-23895 GCA_029934065.1 Bacteroidales bacterium | reverse complement strand
GCAAGCTCAAACCAAGGTGACCGGACAGTCCGTAAAAATCATCAACAATAAAAAAGATATCTATCACGAAAAAAATACACTGGTCAGGGAGGAGATGATCAAAGAAGCTGTTTTGGATGCCATCAAACATGCTCCCGAAAAAATCTCTGTTTCAACCCAGCAGTTTCAGTACAACTCTTCGAAAGACAAAAGTTATGAAGAGGTCTTCGAAGAATTCATCGCCAAAACCCTTATAGAGAATAATGTTGAGTGGCAAAGGGCATCAAGCTACAAGTTTGCCAGGGACGATACTGACAAAAAAAAATGGATCTGTACCGTTGAAGGAATCATTACACCGGTAAAGAGTAACAGTACGCTGCCTGAGGCCCCCGCTGATTATAAAACAACATCCAATTCACTGAACAATTTTATCACCAAAAAATCATACAACATTGTATATTTGAATGCCGGAAAAAATAAAGATGTAAAAAAAGGAGATAAATTTATCGCATACAATGAAAAACAGATAAAAAACAATACGGGATCATACTGGGAACCGAAAAAGAAGGGTTACATTGTTATCACACGTGTTCACAAAAGATATTCAAAAGGTAAGATTATCAAAGGGGTGTTTTTTACGCACGTCTCGCAGCAGGCAGCCAAACAGGATTTCAAAACCATAAGGGTTGGATTTGAATACAGGTTTTCCAGCAATCTGGAGCAACTCAACAAAGAATGGGATCCCTTAACGCTAAAGGATACCACAGCAGAAACCAATTCATTCATCCATACGCTCTATTTTTTCCGGTACGGAATGAAAACGCACAGAGGATTTAAAATTGGGCTGGACATTTATGATACCGAGACAGCTTTAACGGGAGACGAGGTAGATTCGACGGTAAAAGCAACTTGTTTTGTCCCTAAAATTGATTTTACTTATGCTTTTGGGCTTGTTCCTGATTTTTTATACTTGCAGCCTGCAGTATCGCTTGGGTATTTTTTTACAAATACCACCAACAAGCAATTGTTTTATGATTACAAAACGAAAATGTGGGATTTTGATATTGTGATGGGTGCAGATGTTTCGTTGCATTTGCGCCTCGCACAATTCGACATTATCGGGGGCGTTTCCTACAAATACCTACACGATTACCCCAACCTGTCGAATTATTATCCCCACATCGGAATAAGTTACAACCTTGTACGGTATGCTCCCGACGGTATTGATGCCGATTAACCGTTTTACTTTTGCTTTAAGAAAGATATTTTGCCACAATTGGCATGCGACGTCCCATGCCAAAGGCTTTGGGCGACACCCTGAGCATGGGCGGAGTTTGGTAACGTTTGTACTCATTGGTATTGACCAGCCTGAGTGTTTTCCGGACAATCTTTTCGTCAAAGCCCATTTCAATCAGTTCTTCCGGGCCTTTGCGGTTTTCGATATATTGAAACAGAATCCGGTCGAGAATTTCGTAATCGGGCAACGAATCCGAATCTTTTTGATTGGGGCGCAGCTCTGCCGACGGCGGTTTGGTGATGATGTTTTCGGGGATGATGCTCCCGTTGCGGTTGATGTAACGTGCCATTTGAAAGACTTCCGTTTTATACACATCGCCGATAACCGAGATGCCGCCGTTCATGTCGCCGTACAAAGTGCCGTAACCCACTGCCGCTTCGCTTTTGTTGGAAGTGTTCAGCAGGATGTATCCGAATTTGTTGGACAACGCCATCAATATCACACCGCGGGCACGTGCCTGAATGTTTTCCTCCGCCAGTCCGAAAGGCAAATCCTTAAACTGCGGTTTCAGTGTCTCCTCAAAAGCTTTAAAGGCTGTTTCGATGCTGATGATCTCGTAAGGAGAATTGAGATTTTTAATCATCTCCAATGAATCGCTCACGGAATGTTCCGACGAAAACTGCGACGGCAACAAAACCGACAACACATTCCGGTTTCCAAGCGCCTCCGCTGCAATGGCAAGCGTAACCGCCGAATCAATCCCGCCCGACAGGCCGAGAATGGCTTTTGTAAAACCCAGTTTCGCAAAATAGTTTTTAACTCCCATCACGAGTGCATCATACATCAACCCGATTTTTTCATTGCCCTGCGGATAGGCCGACAATGGCGCCGGGCGGTTGTTCGATTTCAGCTCCTTCGTGTCGTAAACCGCAAAATCTTCTCTGAAATAAGCAAGTTCCTCCACCACCTTTCCTTGAGCATCTATCACCTGCGAGCCACCATCGAACAACAGTTCCGTCTGTGCCCCCACATGATTCACATAAAAAAGCGGCAAACCGTATTTGCGGGCATTTTTTTTCAGGATGTCCGTCCGTATGCGATGCTGATTGTAGTTGAACGGCGATGCGGCAATGTTGATGATCATATCCGGCTGTTGCTTCATCAGCTCATCCATGGGAATAACCGTATAAAGCGGGTCGTTGCCGAGATTCCACAGGTCTTCGCAGACGGTCAGTGCAATTTTTTCGCCCTTGTACTCAACGATGTCAAACTTTTTGTTGGGCTCAAAATAACGGTATTCGTCAAAGATATCATAATTGGGCAACAGGCTTTTATGTCTCATTTCGCGCACCTTTCCATCGGCAAGAAAACAGGCCGAATTGTACAGGTCTTTCCCCATAAATTCGGGGTTTTTTGTTGGAACGCCCACCACTGCGGCGATGTCAGTGCAAACCCCGGCAATCTCTTCCACAGCAAGGCGGCAGCGGCGGATAAAATCGTCAAACTCCAAAAAATCCCTCGGCGGATAGCCCGACACGGCAAGCTCTGCAAAAACCACCAGATCGGCGCCTTCACTTCTGGCTTTGCTGATCGAAGTCTTTATTTTCGAAACATTGTCCTCAAAATTACCGATGTGGTAATTCAGTTGTGCCAGTGCGATTTTCATATCAAACCATTAAAAAATTACACCCACGGTGATTTCAATATGCGAGAGCAGTGCCTTTTCCTGGATGGAGGAATCGAGATTGTTTTCTCCTTTCATAATATTCGAAAGGCCGCTCGAATAAAGAAGCCCGAAAATCAGGGAAGTGGACTGGTCGAGATAATATTCAACGCCACCGCCAAGCAGCAGCGCTCCCTTCACCAGAGTAACATCCTCCGACACATCCTTGTTCGCACTCTGACTTTGGTAATTTCCATCCGATTTATATGTGAAATTATCTTCTGCTTTTGCCCTGAGTTTAAATCCTGCCGAAAACCCGATCTGACCGTAAAACTGCAGTTCATTGAACTTATTGGTTTTCATTTTCAAGGTAACCGGAATCTCGATGTACCTGAAATTGTATTTTCGTTTCATGGTTCCCTCATATTGGGCAGTATCGCCGTCTTCGATGATCTCGATTTTGTCGGGATAATTTATCTTGCCGCTCAGATAATTCATGTTGAATCCGGTGCCGATAAAATAATTTTCGGTCAGTGTAAAATCGCTGATAAAACCCCACGAAAATCCCGGGGAGGCACCGTCTTTTTCATACCCTTCCGAATCGGGCGAGACCCAGGCAAAGTTCGGTGCCAGCTTGAGCCCGAACCTGAACGGCTTGATTTGTGAAAAACCATAATTTCCGACCAGTAAAAAAATCCCAAATAAAATGAGCGCCTTTTTCATATTTAAAGATATTAGATGTTTAATAACAGTTTTCAGCAAAAATAATGAAAGAATAATCACTTACGAGTAATTGGACAAAAAATTGAAATATTGTCCTCTTGATTTGGGAGGCAAACGGGCTTCGCGTTCAACAGAAAAATCCAACAAATTGTAAAAAAAATATCACGTCTGCCGGAATATTTTTATTTTTGCTGTCAGAACAATCATTAAAATTGAACGATTATGAAAAAAATTACATTTATTGTTGTAATCCTTCTTGCTGCAAACTTTGCGTTCGGCCAGTTTTCCATCGGCCCCAAAATCGGTTACAACACATCAAAACTGACTACCGACCTTGATTCCATCACATCCGACCTGCATAACAATTTTCACTTCGGAGCTTTTGTCCGCATCGGAAAAAAGATTTATATCCAGCCGGAAGTCAATTATTTAACCATGGGTGGTGTTTTTGAAGACAAACTTTCACTCAACCCTTTCAAGCAGGAAATCAAAATGAAATCAATCGAAATCCCGCTTATCATCGGTTGGAGAATGATCAATTTCGGGGCAGGGAATATCCGGATATTGCTTGGGCCTTCGGCTTCCATTGTCATTGACAAAACCATCACCAGTACCGAAGGGGATAATTACATCCAGCCCATCAAAGAAGCCGATATCGATGATCTGGTATGGGGTTTTAATCTCGGTGCGGGAGTTGATATTTTGATGTTTACACTTGATTTAAGATACCAAATAGGATTGAATGAAGTGATCACCAAAGTTCAAAATTTCAGCCTGAACTCACGAAACAATATGTTCAGTATTTCTTTGGGCTGGAAGATATTATAATCGGATATTTGCAAATTATTCAAAAATAAGTGAAAAATGTCGGCGTTAACAAAAACGTTGACATTTTTTTTTACCCATGATGAAAAGAGAAATTCCTTTTTTAGTTTTGCTGTTGGGGCTCTTTGCCGGCTCAATGTATTCGTGTACAGGCAGCGGCGATGAACGATTTGCTGCTGATGTGGCGAAAGTGGATGTTACACCGGTAAAGATCAGGCGGTACGGAAAGGCTCTTTTTTCAGTGAACCGCGATTCGCTGAAACAGGAACTGAAAAAACTTGCGAAAGCATTTCCCGTTTTCCTGCAAGCCGATCTGGACGATACGCTCAACATTATCAGCATCGACGAGTTTATTTCCGATCCGCTGAACATCGAACTTTACCGGGCAGTACTTACCGAATACCCCGATCTTGACGGTTACAACCGGCAATTTACAGATGCTTTCAAACACTTCAAATATTTTTTTCCCGACGCCGAAATACCGGCAGTTTACACTTATGTTTCGGGACTGATGTACGAAATGCCCGTGCAGTTTTTTGGCAACAACATGATCATTGCCCTTGACATGTACCTCGGCAAAGATTTCAAGCCCTACCGCAAGACCGGCTTGCCGCTCTACAGGATCAAACGGATGGATCGGCATTACATCGTCAGAGACGGGATTTACGAACTTTATTATTATCACTTTTTGGAAAAACCGGGAAAGAACGTGCTTGAACGGATGATCGAAAAAGGCAAACATCTTTATTTTCTCGACATTATTCTTCCCGAAACAGCCGATTCGGTGAAGATCGGCTATACGCAAAACCAACTAGCATGGTGCCGCAAAAACGAAAAGAACATCTGGGCTTTTATGATCGACAACGAATTGCTTTATGCGTCGGGATCGGAGACCATGCGTAAATTTTTTACCGACGGGCCCTTCACACACGAATTTTCAAGGCAGGCCCCCGCACGCATCGGGGAATGGACCGGCTGGCAGATCGTCAGATCGTATATGCTGAAAAATCCTTCGGTGACACCCGCACAGCTTTTTGCCAATGATGATGCGCAGGCCATCCTGATGAAATCGAGTTATCGTCCCCGGTAAAGATCAGACCTTGCCGTCCCACTCCCGAAAAAACCGCTGGAGGTATGCTTCCATAAAACGGTGCCTTTCTTCGGCCATTTGTTTCCCGGTTGCCGTGTTCATCCGCTCTTTGAGCAGCAGCAATTTTTCATAAAAATGGTTGATGGTCGGAGCCGTACTCCCGGAATAACTTTGCTTGGTGTGATCCGTTTCGGGCGGAATGCCGGGATCGTACAAAGCCCGGTTTTTGTATCCTCCGTAATTGAAAGTACGCGCAATGCCGATAGCCCCCATGGCGTCAAGCCTGTCGGCATCCTGTACCACATCCAGCTCGCGGCTTTTAAAAGCGATCTTGCCGAAGCTGTTTTTAAAGGAGATGTTTCGGATAATCTCCGTTACATGGACAATTACCGGTTCCTCAACCTTTTGGGCCGACAAAAATGTTCTTGCCCGGCGGGGGCCTTCTTCTTCGTCTCCGTCATAAAATTTGGCGTCGGCAATGTCGTGAAGCAGTGCTGCCAGTTCTACGGTAAAAAGATCAACGTTTTCTTCTTCCGCAATTCTTTTGGAAAGCTGCCAAACACGGTAAACATGCCACCAGTCGTGCCCGCCCTCGGCATGTTCAAGCGTATTTTTCACGTAAGCTTCCGTACGGCGGATGATTTGTTGTTGATCTTTATTCATGGATTCTGTATTACAACGGTGTCGGTTGATAAGTTGAGCATAAAATTAATAAACTGCATATAACTTTGGTTCTAAAGTAAATGTCGAAGCGGGAGCAGCAACCATTCCAGAAATTTCTGTATCAGCGGCCGGTGTTTCCATGCCTCATAATCGAAGGGAACGCACATATCAACGGTTTCGTCAATGTGTTTGAGAATTTGTTTTTCAATGCCATGGCCGGAACCGATGAGTGCGATCTCGTGCATATAGCGAAAACTGCGGTAATCGAAATTGGGCGACCCGACAGAGAAAATCTTGCGATCAATGAGTAAAATCTTGGCATGGAGATTATGTGTTTGAAAATACAAAAACCGGATGTTGTGATTGTAGAGCATCTGAAGATAACGCCCGTGCAAAATATTCACCATCCGCACATCCGAATGTTGCGGGATGATCACCAAAATCTTGACGCCGCGGTTTGCCGCATCGATCAGCTCCTTGCGCAGCAGAAAACCCGGAAGAAAATAAGGTGTTTCGATAACGATCTCTTTGATGGCACTGCGGATGAGCCGTTCGTAGCGTTTTTTGATCTTTTGCCGCGTAACGGAAGGAACATCTCTGATGATTTCGAAATTTTCGTAATGCAATATCCTTACCAGGCTTCTTCTGAATCTGATGTATTTGTTGTACATGCTAAAATCCTGGTGAAAGACTTTTTTAAATTCATGCACAATGTCGCCGCGCATGCGCAGCATGCTTTCCCTCCAGATGATATTGTATTCGGTGAGGTTAGACGATCCGATCCAGGATATCCGGTCGTCAATAAGCAAAAGCTTCCGGTGGTTACGGCGGTGGCTCCGGGTAAAAAAATCGAAATTGATCTTGATCTTTTCAAAAAACCGAACCTCTCCGCCGGCCCGGATCAGCTCATCAAAAAAACCGTCGGGCAGTGAACTCCCGCCCCAGGAATCGATCAACACTTTCACTTCAACACCCTCTTTGGCCTTGTGGACGAGGGCATCCCTGAATTTTATCCCAATGGTCTCATGCCCGAATTTGTAGGTCTCAATGAAAATATACTTTGTCGCCGACCCGATATCATCAAGCATGGCATTGTAATATTTGATGGGATCATCAAAAAGCAAGTATTTTTTATTTGGTGTTCCGGTCATACCTTTTTATAAAAACAACTGTTTTTCAAAGGTAGCAAATATAAGAAAACAGCGGGAGCACAAAATATTTTTTTACAGGAAAAAAATCCCGCCGCCGTCAAACAAAGGGCCATTGTACAATTCAACGATTTCATATCCGGAATCTTCGATAAATCGTTTTACAGCCTCTCCCCCGCTCAAATATTTCAAATTTCCGAGGAAAAAAATTTTGTTTTGAAACCACCCGCAGGTTCCGCCGATGAATCCGTTTGCAAATCCCGGCAACAGGATACCTTCGGGGTTTACATATAAAACATCCGTCTTCAAAGCTGCCAGAGTTTTGTAAATGCCGCGGTCGGAAGTGATCATCCTGTTGTTGCCGAGTGCTATCAGATTGCATCGCGTGTAGCCCTGTGCAACATGGATACCGGTTTTTTGTGCAGCTCCGTTTCGCAACACCGGATCGCTCAACGAAAGGTTGTGGATAAAATACCTGGGCGTTACAACGGCATTGTTCCGGGCTGTTCCGGGATATTTTCCGGTCAGGGCCAAATGACCTTCCTTGAATGAAACCCCGCTTTCTTTGAGCAGGTTCTTGTATTTTTCCGGAAGGTTGGGTGCCGTTACAACGTAATCTGAAAACTCCGTCATAAATATGTCGGGATGGCCCGAGATGGCTTCATAGACAATGTTTTCGGTGTGAAACAACACTACTTTGCCAAAAACCTTCAACCGGCGTAAAGCAAGCCCGGGGGCTTTCCGGTCAACAAAGATCAACATAATACTGACGGTTTTTCAGGGAAGGATCGGTTTTAAACTTTACAATTTCAAACTTTTCAAGCAACAGGTTTTTGTTCTCCGACTTGTGACCCACGGCATAATTCATCTGACCGGGAGCAACAAAAACGTGCAGTTCCCTTCTGTTTTCGTTTTGTAACAAATGTTCGAGATTTTCCCGCCAAAGCCTTGTAAGCACAAGCTCCTTAAAAGCAACATGGAAAGGCCCGGCCAGTAACTCTCTGCCCGTGAGCAAACCTTCGGACGGATGCAGCCCGGCACGAATGATGTTGATGCCGGCATTTTCGAAAACCTCGTAAAGCTCCGCCACAATTTCCACAGCATCCGAAAGCGGCAGAGGGTTGTACTTTCCCGACAGATAAAGTCGCTCAAGAGGTGTATTGCGGATGACGAGAAGCGGATAAATTCTCACATCGTCGGCCTTCAGCTCAACGATTTGTTTTGCCGTGGCAAGCGCTTTTTCCGGCGTATCGCCCGGCAGTCCCGTCATCATTTGCAGGCCGAGGCGAAAACCGTATTCTCTGATCAGCCTTGAAGCGGCAATGGTATCTTCCGCCGAATGGCCCCGTCCGGCTTTTTTCAGTACGGCATTATCCATCGATTGAGCTCCCAACTCAATGGTCGTTACACGGTTTTTTTTCAGCAATTCCAGTCTCCGCCGGTCAATAAAATCGGGCCGCGTCGAAAGCCTGATGCCCGATACCCGGTCATTGTCCATGAACGGATGGACGGCTTCGAGATAAGCCTCCTGTTGCTGTAGCGGCAAGCCGGTAAACGTGCCACCGAAAAAGCCTACCTCAACCACGTTGTTTTTTGCCGGAATCGTTGCCAATCGTTCCCGGATGATTGCACCCACGTCATTGGCATCCGGTATATCCGAATGCCCCGTAATTTTTTGCTGATCGCAAAAGATGCAATGAAAAGGACACGCCTGCATGGGAACAAATACCGGTATGGTGTAATGCTTGTTTTTCCTTTGTGACATTTTTACCATTTGTCTTCGTCGTATTCAACGAGATAGGTTGTAATACCTACATTATCAATTGCTTCTTCTCCTTCTACAACTTCCGAAGGATATTTTTTCCCGCTTCGCAGAAACACAAGATAAATGCCTTCGTTCAGGCCGAGACTTTTGCAATAATAGGCCAGTTGTTTTTTG
>JAOZMX010000032.1:0-14528 GCA_029934065.1 Bacteroidales bacterium | reverse complement strand
TTTGTTGTCAACAAGTTTTACCCCCTTTCCGATCAACTCCTTTCGTTCCAGTGTATAGTGTTCCGCCGGTATGTTTGGACCTGATGTGTTGAAGTATCTCATTTTGTTATTAATTTTCAATTTCCGAGTGTCAAAATTAAGCAAAATTCGGATATGTTTGATTTTCTCGCCACCCGTGGCTGTTCCCGAACTTGCTTCTTCTATATTTTTTTTGGTATGAAAAAATAATGTTGTATCTTTGCGCCCGATTTCGCTGAATGCTATTTCAGCAAGCGAAAACGACCGTTGGAAAAAAGATTGCTTTTTAAAGCAAAAGGATTGCGATAATGAGGGGACACAACGTCCCCTATTTTATTAGTTTTTAGGGAAATGATAGAAAAAACATCAATTGTCGAACTGGCCGGAAAAGGCCTTGAGGAAACCGATAAATTCCTGGTGGATGTTCGGGTGACACCTGTGAACACGATCACGGTTGTGATTGACGGTGATACACCGGTAACCATCGACGATTGTGTGGCATTGAGCAAGTTTATCGAATCGAACCTCGACCGGGAACGGGAAGATTTCGAACTGAAAGTTACTTCGTTCGGAGCCGATAAGCCGTTAAAGATGAGCCGTCAATACAAAAAAAATGTCGGCAGGGAAATAAAAATCACACTCGACGACGATTCGGTACTGACGGGAAAATTACTGGATGCCGGTGATGAAGGCATTGTTGTGGCTACTGCCGGGGGAAAAAAGAAGAGTACTGAAAAACAGGAAATATCTTTAACCTACAATGACATTCAAAAAGCTGAAATTATCATTTCATTCAAATAAAAGATTTGTAATTAAAAACCACAAAAGAAAACAAGCATAACTATGGATCATTTGAATTTAGTAGAGACTTTTGCGGAGTTTAAAGATTTTAAAAATATCGATCGCGAGACCATGATGCGGATACTTGAAGATGTGTTTCGCCACATGCTCGAGAAGCAGTACGGATCGGCGGATAATTTTGATATCGTGGTAAACATCGATAAAGGAGACCTTGAAATTTGGCGTCTGCGCGAAATTGTTGAAGACGGAAAAGTTGAAGACCCCAATACGCAAATCGCCTATTCGGAAGCCATCAAGATAGAACCGGACTTTGAAGTGGGCGAAGAGGTGTCGGAGGAGATCAAAATGAAAGACTTCGGACGAAGGGAGATATTGACCATCAGGCAAAATCTGATCGCCAAAATACAGGAATACGAAAAAGACAACGTTTATCAAAAATACAAAGACCGCATCGGGGAGATCGTTACCGGAGAGGTTTATCAGGTTTGGAAAAAAGAGATCCTTGTTCTGGATGACGAATACATCGAGCTGATCCTTCCCAAGTCGGAGCAGATACCATCGGATTATTACCGGAAAGGTGATACCATCCGTGCGGTTGTTTCGAAAGTGGACATGAGGAACAACGTACCGCAGATCATTCTTTCGCGTACATCACCGGTTTTTCTCGAACGTTTGTTTGAACAGGAAGTTCCCGAAGTTTACGACGGCCTGATTACCATCAAGAACATTGTGAGGGTACCGGGCGAGCGGGCAAAAATAGCCGTTGAATCGTACGACGATCGTATTGATCCGGTGGGCGCCTGTGTGGGGATGAAGGGTTCGCGTATCCACGGCATCGTCAGGGAGCTGAAAAACGAAAATATCGATGTTATCAATTTCACCGCCAATTCGGAGCTGTACATTCAGCGGGCATTAAGCCCTGCCAAGATCACTTCGATACGTATTGACGAAGCCACTCGCAGAGCGGAAGTTTATATGAAACCCGATCAGGTTTCGCTGGCCATCGGCAAAGGCGGATTCAACATCAAACTGGCCGGAAAACTTACCGGTTATGAAATTGATGTTTATCGTGATACCGAAATTGATACCGACGATGATGTGGATCTGGTTGAATTTTCGGACGAAATCCAGGAGTGGATCATCGAAGAGTTGAAATCCATCGGCTGCGATACGGCAAAAAGCGTACTCAGCCTTGAGGTTGACGACCTGGTCAAAAGAACTGATCTTGAAGAGGAGACCATTCTGGAGGTGGTCAAAATATTGAAATCGGAATTTGAATAAAAATACTATTTTTACCGCAATTGTAAATTTCCACAGGAAAAGGAGAAATATGGCAGTTATAAGGCTTAGCAAAGCAGTTCGTGAATTTAATGTTGGCATGAGTACCATCGTGGAATTCCTGCATAAAAAGGGATTTGATATTGAGGCTACTCCCAACACTAAATTGTCAGGCGAAATGTATGACCTGCTCAATATTGAATACAAAGGAGAGAAGTATGTGAAGGAGAAAGCCCTCAGCAAAGATGTCAACTCTTCGAAACGTGAAACCATCACCATTGATGATGTAATTCAAAAAGAAGAAAAGACGGATTTTTATGAGGAAGAAGAGGACATATTCATCCGCGGTGTCAATGTTGAAATAGATCAGGATTTTAAGAAAGCCATTGCACCCAAAGTACAGAAAAAAGAAAAGAAAACCGAAAAAGAGACTGAAAAAGTTGAAGTAAAAGAAAAGTCTGAGGAGCCGAAAGAAGAAGTGACAACATCTCCGGTTGAAGAAATCAAAGAAACCGAGATTAAAGAAAAAGAAGAAAAACGTGAAGAACCGGTTGTAGCCGAAACCAAAGAAGAAACTGCCCAGGAGCCAAAGGTAAGTGCCGAACCTCCCGTGGAGGAGAAAGCCGAAGCACAACCCGAACCCGAAGAAGCTGCGAAGGAACCCGGGAAAGAAGCTGAACCGGAGCAAACAAGTCCTCCCGAAGCCGAAACACAACAAGAGGAAGAGAAAGAGGAAGAAAAAACACACCCCAGGGTTCTCGGCAAGATAGATCTTTCGCAGATCAACGAAAGAACCAAACCGCCTAAAAAAACGGCTAAAGAAAAGCGTGAGGAACGCGAAAAGAAAAAGAAAGCCGAACAGGATGTAAAAGCAGCACGAGGGAAAAAAGCAAGAGAGACCAAAACAACGCAGGAAAAAATTGCCGCCGAGAAAAAGGAAAAGGCCGAAGCCGCACAAAAGGAAACGGAAAAAGCCAAACCAGAACCCACTCCGGCAGCCGAGCCCCCCAAAGAGGAAAAACCCGATAATTTTATCAAAACGGAGGTTGAAAAACTGCAAGGGCCGAGCATTGTTGGAAAGATTGAGCTGCCCGTTGAGAAAAAACCCGGCAAAAAGAAACCGGTTGCTTCATCAACGGATGATAAGCTGAAGCCCAAGAAAAAGAAAAGAAAAAGGATTAAAAAAGAGATTTCTCCCGAAGACCGGAAAAAAGCTGCCGAAGGAACAAAAACGGAAGACAAAAAGCCAAGACACCACAAAGGAAAAAGAGGACGGAAAGGGTTTGAAAAACCGGAGCTGTCGCAAGAGGAAATCCAAAAACAAATCAAAGAAACAATGGCACGGCTCAGTGGCAGTGGGAAATCGAAATCCGCGAAATACCGCCGGCAAAAACGTGATCTGGTAAGTAAGCAAAAGGAAGAACAGACCCGTGTGGACGAGAAAAAGAAACAAGTCCTTACGGCTACCGAATTTGTAACAGCCGGGGAGCTTGCTTCGATGATGAACATCTCTGTTACGGAGGTGATCTCCACCTGTCTGCAGCTTGGTCTGATGGTTTCCATCAACCAGCGTCTTGATGCTGAGACCATTACGCTTGTTGCGGACGAATTTGGGTTCACCGTTGAATTTGCAAGCGTTGAAAGTGCCATTGACGACGGCGAAGAGGATGTTGACAAGCCCGAGGACCTGGTTCCACGTCCTCCGATAGTCACCGTCATGGGTCATGTGGACCACGGTAAAACCAAACTGCTCGATTACATCCGCAAGGCGAATGTCATTGCCGGAGAGGCCGGCGGCATTACCCAGCATATCGGTGCTTATGAGGTTACCCTGAACAACGGAAAGAAGATAACATTTCTCGATACACCCGGACACGAAGCTTTTACGGCCATGCGTGCCAGAGGAGCAAAAGTAACGGATATCGCCATTATTGTAATTGCTGCCGACGACAACGTCATGCCACAAACCAAAGAGGCCATTAGTCATGCCCTTGCTGCCAATGTACCCATTGTTTTTGCCATCAACAAGATTGACAAACCGACGGCCAATCCCGACAAGATCAGGGATCAGCTTTCGCAAATGAACATTCTCGTGGAAGAATGGGGCGGAAAATACCAGAGTCAGGAAATATCGGCCAAAAGCGGAATTAATATCGAAGAACTCTTGGATAAAGTGTTGCTCGAAGCCGAAATGCTGGATCTGAAAGCCAATCCCAAAAGAAAAGCACTGGGGACGATCATCGAATCGTCGCTGGATAAAGGACGTGGATATGTAGCCAAACTGCTGGTACAAAACGGCACCTTGAAAAACGGTGATGTCGTACTTGCAGGGTCGCATTTCGGCAAGGTCAGAGCCATGTACAACGAGCGAAATCAGTTGATCAAAAAGGCAGGCCCTTCCAGCCCCGTATTGATGCTCGGTATGCACGGCGCACCGCAGGCCGGCGACCTGTTCAAAGTGATGAGCGACGAACGCGAAGCAAAAAATATCGCCACCAAACGAATGCAACTGCAACGCGAACAGGGAATCAGAACACAAAGACACATCACACTCGACGAAATCGGCCGGAGAATTGCCATCGGAGACTTCAAGGAACTCAACATCATCGTTAAAGGTGATGTGGACGGTTCGGTGGAGGCCCTTTCCGATTCGCTGCTGAAACTGTCAACCGAAGAGATACAGATCAACATTATCCACAAATCGGTGGGGCAAGTCACCGAAAGTGATGTGATGCTCGCCTCCGCCTCCGACGCCATCATCGTGGCATTCCAGGTGCACCCGTCGGTGGGAGCGCGTAAACTGGCCGAGAAAGAGCAGATCACCATCAAAACCTACTCCATCATTTACGCTGCCATCGAAGAGATAAAAAGTGCCATCGAAGGGATGCTCTCACCCGATATCGACGAAAAGATCATCGCAAACCTTGAAGTTCGTGATGTCTTTAAAATATCCAAAGTGGGAACCATCGCAGGGTGTATGGTACTGGACGGAACCATCAACAGAAACAGCAACGTAAGACTGATACGCGACGGCATCGTTATTTACACCGGCAAACTCGGCTCCCTCAAGCGATTCAAAGATGATGTGAAAGAGGTGAGCACCGGATACGAATGCGGATTGAACATTGAGAATTTCAATGACATCAAAGTGGGAGATATTATCGAAGCCTTCCAGCAGGTTGAAATAGCCCGTAAACTTGATTAATTAATAAATTGGTGAAAAAAGTTCCGAATAAAAAAAAGTTCATAAATTTGCAACAATAAAAAAAACATAAACTATGAAAGTAAAGATCATTCAAATCGTTTTATTTATCGCAATCGTTTTTTTGGGATACTACCTTTGGGAAACCATTCAAACACCTGTGCGGTTCAACAAAGAGAAGGACAGAAGATCCGAGATCGTTATTCAAAATCTGAAAGATATCCGTTCGGTACAACAAATCTACAAAGCCCTGAATGATACCTTTACACCAAGTTTCGATACGTTGATCAAATTTTTGAAAGATGGTCAGATACCGGTTGTCAATATCATTTTCGACCCTACGGATACAACCCTTACCAAAACCATCAACGATACCGTAGCATGGGTTACCGTAGCTGATTCGTTGTTCGGCCGCCGGAAAGATTTCAACATCGACGACATTCAATACATTCCTTTTTCGGGTGGAGTTAAATTTACAATGGACGCAGGAAAGATCAACAAAGGCGGTGTGATGGTTCCCGTTTTCGTCGCCATTGCCAAAAAAGAAGATTACCTGAAAGGTCTGGATAAAAATTTAATACGAAATCCCAATATCAAAGATCTGATCGTCGGCTCGATGACCGAACCGACATTGGATGGAAACTGGGAGTAATTGTTTAATTACATGCCCGAAAAATTTCATCTTTCAAAAAGTGTCTTCGATAAAGCTTTAACAAAGGAAGCTTCAAAAAACTACAGACTATCCATCCTGGTTTCGCAGGATGGATTTTCTTTTTGTATTTTCGATGCCACGCGCAACAAATACTCGGCCCTCGAAGCATACGACCTTCAGGATGCATTCACTGCGGATTTGCTTGCAACAATGCTCGAAACGATCATTCCGGCTTCCGAATGGTTGTCACACCATTACCAACAGGTGAAGATCATTTGGGATAATGACCGAAAAACACTGATCCCCAATCCTTTGTTTCGACCGGGAGAAGAAAAGGAGTATTTGAGGTTCAATCATCCGCTTGCGGAAGAAGATATCGTCCGCCACGACCGGTTGCCCAATCTTGATGCGGTAAATATTTACAGCATTCCGCAAAGGATATTGTCCCTGCTGGAAAAATATTTTCCCGGAGCTTCCGTAAATCATGCTTCAAGCGCATTAATCGAAAATCTGGTCATCAGCAACAAAAACCGCGACGAAAGTAAAATGATCTTCGTCAATGTTAAAAAAAACGATTTCGATATTGCGGTATTTGACGGAAGAAAACTTCTGTTTTTCAACTCATTTCCTTATCAAACCAAGGAAGATTTTGCCTATTATCTGATCTATGTTATCGAACAACTTGGAATGAATCCCGAAAAGGTGGAAATGAAACTTTCGGGGGAAATCCTGAAGATTTCGGACATTTACGACATCACTTACAAATATGTGAGGGAAGTAAGCTTTACCGGCCGTAATGAGGATTATTCCTACAGTTATGTCTTCGACGAAATCCCGGCGCATTTTTATTACAATCTGCTAAACCTGCAACGTTGCGAATTATAAGCGGAACACATAAAGGCCGAAGACTGAACCCGCCGAAGAATTTGCCGGTGCGGCCGACCACCGATATGGCCAAGGAGAGTCTTTTCAATGTTTTGAACAATCTTGTGGATTTTGCGGAGCTTGATGTGTTGGACCTGTTTGCCGGAACGGGGAGCATTACCTACGAATTTGCATCAAGGGGTTGCAAATCGGTGATGGCCGTGGACAACAATTTTCGTTGCGTGGGATACATCAGAAAAGTTGCCGAAGAGTTCGGATTCGATAACATCAAAACCATGAAGGCCGATGTATTCAAAAGCCTGAAACGCACAGGATACGCTTTCGACCTGATATTTGCCGATCCGCCTTACAGCCTTGAAGGAATTGAACGGATACCCGAAATGGTTTTTGAAAACGGCTGGCTGAAAAAAAATGCCTGGCTTATTTTGGAACACCCCAGGGGGTTCGATTTTGCCAGGCATCAATACTTTTTTCAAAGGCGTGTTTACGGTAAGGTCAACTTTTCATTTTTTCAAAACGATTAATATTCATCCTCATGAAAGAAAAAATCATCTTTCGTGGGATAATCGGGCCAAATGTCTTCAATACGTTCGTAAACCTCACCGACCTCTTCAATTTCCATAAGGTTTTCAATCACCTCCTGCGGTGCCCCTGATCTGACAGCATAGTCGATCAACTCTTCTTTGGTTGCCGGCCAGGGGGCATCCTCCAATTTTGAAGCTAATTCCAACGTCCAATACATAGTCCGATACTCTGTTTAAAATTTTTGCAAAAGTAATTTTTTTAACGACATATCAAACAGTTAACATTTTTTTTTAATAAACGCTAACCCTTTGTAATCCAATGTAATTCGTCAATACCCAAATCTTTTGTCAATTTTCGTGACAAAATAAACAGGTAATCCGACAAGCGATTCAGGAAACGGAGGATTGTGTCATCCACCTTTTCTTCGCGGGAGAGTTTGATGACAATTCTTTCGGCCCGCCGGCAGACGGTTCGTGCTATGTGACAATACGATACGACAGGGTGTCCGCCGGGGAGAAGGAATTTTGTCAAAACAGGCAGTTCGTCATTCATCGTGTCGATTTCTGTTTCGAGCAAAAGGATATCGGCAGCTTTTATTTCAGGCAGTTTTTTCACGGTTTTTGCTTCGGGATCAAGGGCAAGCTGCGATTCGGCGGTGAAAATCACATTTTGGATTTTCAGCAGCACATCTTTGATTTTTGTGTCGATGTCCTGATCGCGAACAAGTCCGATAAAGGCGTTCAGTTCATCCAGCGTACCGTAAGCTTCAATGCGTAAATGAAACTTGGGAACACGTTTTCCGCCGATGAGGGATGTTTCGCCCTTGTCGCCGGTTTTGGTGTATATTTTCCACTGGTTTTTCATGGTTGAAATACTTTTTATTCGGATTCTGCTGCAACTCCATAGTCGGCCATTGTCAGAATGTTTTCGTTGATCTCGTCAAATTCCACCTGCCCGTCCCTCAAATGAATGATACGGTGTGCATGCCGCGCGATATCGTGTTCATGGGTAACGATGATCACGGTATTTCCAAGGTTGTGAATATGTTCGAACAATCCCATCATCTCGATGGAAGTTTTGGAGTCGAGGTTCCCGGTGGGTTCGTCCGCCAGTATGATCGAAGGGTTGTTGACCAAAGCACGGGCAACGGCCACACGCTGACGCTGTCCGCCCGACAATTCGTTGGGCCTGTGATCCATCCTGTCGGCAAGCTGTACATCTTCCAAAACTTTTTTTGCCTTTTCAATTCTCACTGTTTTGTTGTATCCCGCATAAACAAGCGGAAGCATCACGTTTTCGAGTGCCGTGGAACGGGGCAGCAGGTTAAAGGTTTGAAAAACAAATCCGATCTCCTTGTTCCTTATCTCCGCAAGACGATTATCATCCAGTTTGCTGACATCTTTTCCGTTGAGAAAATACTGACCTCCTGTGGGTGTATCGAGACATCCCAGAATATTCATCAATGTTGACTTACCGGAACCGGATGCTCCCATCAGGGCAACATATTCGTTTCTGTAAACTTCCAGCGAAATGCCGTTGAGGGCTTTCACCGTTTGCGTGCCAACCTTGTAATATTTTTTGATGTCAATGAGCTTGATGATCGTTTGTTTTTCCATTGTTTGCCTTTCGGTTTTCTGAAATTCGTGATTGAGACGGAGACCAAAGATATTGATTTATTTGTTTGTGAGAACAAAAAAGAAAAAGAAATATTGTGAATGAACAGGTCACTTTTCCTGTTTCTGACGTTTATCGTTCATCGCAGAGGAATACAGTTTATCAAAATGTTCCTTTCCGTGGCAAAAATAATGTACATTTGACAGGTCAATAAACCGGACAAAATGATCGGAAAAGCATTGAAAACATCATCGGATTTTCTTTCGATGGTAAAATTTTCGCACACGATTTTCGCAATGCCTTTTGCATTGATAGGATTTTTTATTGCCGTTGCACAAGAGCCCGGCGATTTTTCATGGTGGTTGTTTTTGCAAGTGTTGCTATGCATGGTTTTTGCCCGCAATGCCGCCATGGCCTTCAACCGCTATGCCGACAGGGTGATAGACGGAAAAAATCCGCGAACGGCACAGCGGGAAATCCCGGCGGGGATCATTCGCCCGGGAACGGCACTTGTTTTTGTGGCTCTTAATTCGATATTGTTCATCATCGACACCTATTTTATTAACCGGCTTGCTTTTTACCTTTCTCCGGTGGCATTGCTTGTTGTTTTGGCCTATAGCTACACCAAGCGCTTCACGGCGCTTTCGCATCTCGTTCTGGGGCTCGGGCTGTCGCTGGCACCCATCGGCGCTTACATTGCCGTTACGGGGCATTTTTCACTTTTACCGATTCTTTATTCGTTTGTCGTATTGTTCTGGGTTTCGGGATTCGACATTATTTATGCTTTGCAGGACGAAACGTTCGACAAATCGCAAAACCTGAAATCCATCCCTGTTTTGCTCGGTAAAAAAAGAGCATTGCATTTCAGTATGTTTTTACATCTGCTTACTGTGATTTTCGTGGTACTTGCCGGCATTGAAGGCGGGGGAAATAGCTGGTTTTGGATTGGGGCATCCGTTTTTACGGTGTTGTTGATCTACCAGCACATTTTGGTAAAACCCGACGACCTCTCACGTGTAAATCTTGCATTTTTTACTACCAACGGCATCGCAGGCGTTGTGTTTGCAGCGTTTGTCATCACCGGTCTGTTCTTCTGATAGATGATCAATGGTTTCTTCGAAAACAGCGGTCAGGCGCCCCATGTTTCCCGGTCGAGGCTGCGGTACTGGATGGCTTCGGAAAGGTGTTCGTTGGTGATGCCGGGACTGCCGTCAAGGTCGGCAATGGTGCGTGCAACTTTCAGGATACGATCGTAGGCCCGTGCCGAAAGGTTGAGTTTCTCCATTGCGTTCTTGAGCAAGGTTTGTCCGGCGTCGTCAATTTTGCAGATGCGGTGCAGTTGTTTGCTCGACATTTGTGCGTTGCAATACACACCTTTGCTTTCACGGAAACGTTCTTCCTGTATCGCACGTGCTTTCACGACCCGTTTTCTCACCTCTTCGCTTTTTTCCGCAGGTTTCGAATCCATCAGTTCGCGAAAGGGGACAGGCACTACTTCCACATGCAGATCTATACGGTCGAGTAACGGCCCCGAAATCTTGTTCAGGTATTTCTGCACCATTCCGGGAGCACAAACACACTGGATGTCGGGATGGTTGTAATAACCGCAGGGACAAGGATTCATGGCGGCAACCATCATAAAACTGGCGGGATATTCCACCGTAAACCGTGCCCGGCTGATGGTGATCATCCTGTTCTCGATGGGTTGACGCAACACCTCCAGCACGGTACGTTTAAATTCGGGCAGCTCGTCGAGGAACAACACGCCGTTGTGAGCCAGCGATATCTCTCCCGGCTGCGGATTGCCGCCTCCGCCAACCAGTGCCACATCGCTAATGGTATGATGCGGAGCCCTGAAAGGCCTCACGGAGATTAGCGTCGTATGGTTTCCCATCTTTCCTGCAACCGAATGAATCTTGGTTGTTTCCAGTGCCTCATGAAGCGTCAGCGGCGGTAAGATGGAGGGGAGACGTTTGGCCAGCATGGTCTTCCCCGATCCCGGAGGGCCGATCAGGATCACATTATGCCCTCCCGCAGCAGCAATCTCCAGTGCCCGCTTGATGTTCTCCTGTCCCTTAACATCCGAAAAGTCGAACTCATATTCGTTGAGGCTGGCATAAAACTCTTTGCGGGTGTCTATAACCGTCGGTTCCAAATCGCTCTTTCCATCAAAAAAGTCAATGACCTGCTTGATGTTCTCAACGCCGTAAACTTTCAGGTCGTTGACAATGGCTGCTTCTTTGGCGTTTTGTACCGGCAGGAAAAAACCCTCGAAACCTTTCGACCGGGCTTCGATGGCAATGGGCAGCGCCCCTTTGATGGGCTGCAGGCTACCGTCGAGCGACAGCTCACCCATGATAATGTACTTTTCGATGCCGTCGGACTTCATCTGTTTTGATGCCGCCAGAATACCCATGGCAATGGTCAGATCGTATGCCGAGCCCTCTTTGCGGATATCCGCCGGCGCCATGTTGACAACGATTTTTTTTCCGGGCAGATGATAGCCGTTCTCACTTAATGCCGATTCTATCCGTTGTTGGCTCTCCTTTACGGCACTATCGGGCAATCCAACCATCAGGAAATTAATCCCTTTGTTGATGTTTACCTCCACCGTTATGGTAATGGCATTGACACCCTGAATGGCACTTCCGTAAACTTTTACTAACATTAGTTGATGAAAAATATCATTTCAAAATCCTGTGCAAGATAGGCATTTCCTTTGAAACAAGCAAATAACGAATCCATAAAATGCGAGGCTGATCAATCGCCATCCTCATCCTCTTCTTCCGCCTCCTTTTTCACCACATTACCGGTCATGTCAAAGAGAATTTCCATCTCCTGATCATCATTTTCGATTTCCACCTCAACAAACTTGCCTTCGGGAGTTTCCGAAATTTCGGCCTCTTCAATTTCATATCCTGAAAATTCATTTTCGAGTGTTGAGCTGACTGCAGCCGGAATTTCCGATTTTTTGATTTTGTACTCGGTTTCTTTCCAGTTTCCGTCAGCATCAAAATTAGCAGAATATTTTTTCCCGTTCATCCTGAACTCGGCTTCCCATTCCGAGCCGTTCTCTTTATCCCAGTCCACTTTTTTGGCGTTGGGGAATTTTTGCGAAAAAGCCGTTTTCACTTTTCCGGGAACATTCTCTTTTTCTCCGCAGGCAGTAAATATCACAGCACTGACAAGCATCAATAAAATCATTAAATTTTTCATTTTTAGAAATTTTCAGTGATTATTCATGCAATATTAAGCATAAAATCAAAATGAATTTTAAAAATTGCGGAGAATAAATTTTAAAAAATAGAGAGATTTGATTTTTTTAATTATCAAAAATCCGCCGGCATACCAACTGCTATTCTTTCAGCAAACCTTTGCGTTTGAGCATGGGCTCAATGCTTGGCTTTTTACCTCTGAAATTAACATATTCGGCCATCGGATCCTCGGTGCCGCCCTTTTCCAGGATGTTTTTCCGGAACGATGTTGCCGTGGCCTTGTCGAATAATCCATGTTCTTTAAAAGCTTCGAAAGCGTCGGCATCCAGCACTTCCGACCACAGGTAGCTGTAATACCCGGCCGAATATCCGCCCGAAAAGATATGTGCAAAATAGGGAGTACGGTATCTGACCACAATTTCGGGGATCAGCCCGATCTTTTTCATGGAGGCATTCTCAAAGACAAGTGCATCTTTTTCCTCGGGAGTGGTCAACGTGTGCCAGTCCATGTCGAGGTATGCCGCCGAGGTGTATTCCACGGTGATAAATCCCTGGTTGAAGTGGGTACTGGCTTTCATCTTTTCGATCAGTGCATCGGGAATGACTTTTCCGGTTTGATAATGTTTTGCATACATTTTCAAAACCTCCGGTTCCGCAGCAAAATTTTCCATGAATTGTGAAGGCATTTCCACAAAATCCCGTGCAACACTGGTTCCCGAAAGCGACCGGTAGGTGCAGTTGCTCAACATGCCGTGCAACGAATGTCCGAACTCGTGGTACATGGTCGAGACCTCTTCGAAGGTCAGCAGCGACGGCTTGCTACCCGTAGGTTTCGAAAAATTCATCACCATGGTAACGATTGGACTGTAATTTTTTCCGTCGATCTTATATTGTTTGCGGTAAGTATCCATCCATGCTCCGCCTCTTTTGCTCGGCCGGGGAAAGAAGTCCATGATCAGCACCGCCTGATGTGAGCCGTCTTCGTTCAGCACTTCGAAAGTATGGGCATCGGGATGTGGTTTGGGAATATCGAACCGCTCTTTGAAGTTAAGTCCGTAAAGCCTGTGAGCCACTTCAAACATGCCTTTTCTCACATTTTCCAATTCGAAATAGGGTTTGAGCTGTTCGTCGTCAAGGTCATACTTTTGTTTGCGCAGCTTTTCGGTGTAATACCACCAGTCCCAGGGTTGCAGCTTAAAATCATTTCCCCCGGCATTGATCATCGACTGAAGTGTTTTGGCTTCCGTTTTGGCCACAGGTAACGCCGCATCCCAAACCTGATCCATCAGGTCGTAAACATTTTGCGGGTTTTTGGCCATGTTTTCTTCCAACACATAATCGGCGTGGGTTTCATACCCCAAAAGGTTGGCGCGCTTAACACGCAAAGCGGCAATTTTCGAGGCAATGGCCTTGTTGTCGTGTTCGTTGTTGTTGTTACCACGGTTGATGTATGCCTTAAAGATTTTCTCCCGCAAATCCCGGTTTGCCGAATATTGCAAAAACGGAATCATACTCGACTTATCGAGACCGAAAACCCATTTACCATCCATGCCGTTGGCCTTGGCATCGGCAGCACCCATCTCGATCACAAAATCCGGAAGGCCGGCAAGGTCTTCTTTGTTATCGATCACAAGTTTAAAAGCATTGGTTTCGGCCAGCAGGTTTTCGCCAAACTGAAGGGTCAGCTTCGAAAGTTCTTTGTTGATCGCCCTGAATTCCTTCTCTTTTTCTCCGGAGAGACTCACTCCACCCCTGACAAAATCCTTGTAGGTCTCTTCCAGCAATTTTTGATCCTCGGTATTCAAATCAAGCCGGTCTTTTTGGTCGTAAACCACTTTCACTCTTTCAAACAATTTTTTGTTCAGGTTGATATTGTCGCTATGCTGCGCAAGCATCGGCCCCACCTCTTTGGAAATCTCCTGAAGCTGCTTGTTGGTGTTGGCTTCGGTGAGATTGAAAAACACGCTGGAGACCCTATGCAGCAGTTCGCCGCTACGCTCCAGTGCAACAACGGTGTTTTCAAACGTCGGTGCAGCGGGATTATCCACAATGGCTGCGATCTCATCTTCCTGTTGTTTGATCCCTTCTTTAAAGGCCGGAAGGTAATGCTCCGGTTTTATTTTGTCGAACGGAGGGACGTCAAAGGGTGTCCCGTAATCGCTGAAAAAAGGATTTGTCGTCTGTTCCATCTTTTTTTGATTTGTATTGCAGGATATCATTAATACTGCAATAAGAAAAACCATGATTTTTTTCATTTCATTAAATATTTATTACCGTGTAAAATTTTCATGATTATCAAAATGTTACCTGTTTGTAAAATAAGGTTCTTCGGTAACTA
>JAOZMX010000177.1 GCA_029934065.1 Bacteroidales bacterium | reverse complement strand
GGGCGAGACTGGAGAGAGTGGAGAGACGATAGAAGGACACGACGTTGGAACGATTGAACGATAGAGCGATTGAACGATTGAACGCTGAACGCCAAACGCCAAACGCTGAACGCTAAACGCCCGCAGGGCAAACGCTGAACGCTTTACATGGCATGGCTCAACATTGTCTCTTTTGCCTAAAAATGTCAGAGGTTGGATTTTCTAACCAGCAAGCAAACGTTTTCCACATGATGGGTTTGCGGGAACATGTCCACAGGTTGCATTTTCCGTATTTCGTAAACATCGCGCAGCATGTCAATGTCGCGGGCCTGTGTGGCGGGATTGCAACTGACATAAACGATTTTTTCAGGTTGCACCTTCAACAGCCAGGAGATCACCTTCGGGTGCATTCCCGCACGCGGAGGATCAGACACAACAATATCAGGCGCACCGTGTTTTTGCGAAAAATCCACATCCAGCAATTTGGCAATATCTCCGGCAAAAAACGAAACATTTCCGATTCCGTTCAGTTTTGCATTTTCCTCCGCATCGCGGATGGCATCCTCCACAATCTCGATCCCAATTGCTTTTTTCACCGATCCGGCAATAAAATTGGTGATGGTTCCCGTACCGCAATATAAATCGTAAACCGTTTCGTCACCCGAGAAACCGGCAAAATCGCGGGCGATGCTGTACAACCTGAATGATTGCTTTGAATTGGTCTGGTAAAACGATTTGGGACCCACTTTAAACTTCAGCCCTTCCATCTCTTCAAGAATGTAGGGCAGTCCGTCAAACAGGTTGACATCCAAATCGAAGATCACATCATTTTTTTTGGTGTTGACCACCCACATCAGGCTGGTGATCCCGGGAAATGACGTTTTCAGAAATTCGAGCATTATCCGGATATCGTCCTGCCGGTCGAGGGCAAAGACCACAATCACCATAACCTGCCCCGTTGAAGCGGTGCGGATGATCAGATTCCTCATAAAGCCATCATGTTTTCGCACATCATAAAAACCGAAATGCTGTGCTTTGGCAAAATCACGTACCGCCAGCCGGATGCTGTTTGACGGCTCGGGTTGTAGGTAACAGTTCTCCAGGTCAACGATCCTGTCGAACATACCCGGAAGATGAAACCCAAGCCCGTTGGTGTCTTCCGCAAGATCGCCGACTTTGTCTTTCGACACCAGCCATTTCCGGTTCGAAAAGGTAAACTCCAGTTTGTTCCGGTAAAAATATTCCTCTTCCGAGGGCAGGATGGGTTGCATTCCATTCACTTCCAGTCCGCCGATCCGTTCGAAATTGTCAACCACCTGTTTTTGCTTGTATTTCAACTGATCGGAATAGTTCATATTTTGCCATTTGCAACCGCCGCACAACCCGAAATGCTCGCATCTGGGTTCGGTACGTTGTTCCGAATAGTGATGAAAATGCACAGCTTTGCCTTCGAAAAAGTTTTTCTTTTTTCGCACAACCTGAATATCCACCACATCGCCGGGAACGACAAAAGGGACAAATACCACCATGCCGTCAACACGCGCAACGGCTTTGCCTTCCGATCCGGCATCAACAATCGTTATCTTTTCAAGCAGTGGTAACGGTTTTTTCTTTCTGGTCATTTGGATTCTATTTTTTCAGGTAAAACGACAAACCGGCGGAGGTCTTGTTCAAATATACTTCAGATGTTAATGTTCCCAACGAAAGATCAATTCAGGTTATCTTATAGACAATCATCAGCCGATCAAACCCCGTCCGGTCTTGACCAGTTGATTCCGTTTTTTCAAATCGGCTATCATTTTGTCGAGGATGCCGTTGATAAAAATCCTGCTTTTGGGTGTGCTGTAATATTTCGACAGTTCGATGTACTCATTCAAAGTAACTTTGACGGGAATGGTCGGGAACTCCAGCAATTCGGTAAGCGCCATCTTGATCAGGATGATATCCATGGCCGCAATCCGTTCGAGCTCCCAGTTGTTGGTCTTTTCGGAAATAAACGTTTCAAATTCCTTGCTTTTCAGGATGGCTTTCCGGTATAGTTCCAGCAGAAATTCCTTATCCTCATCGGGATTTTCCTTCCCTTCGGTGTTATAAAGCGGCGGCAAAGGAGCAAATTCATCATCCGACGCTTTAATGCCTTTGAATATTTTCAGCACAAGCACATTGGCAATATCAATGTCGTCGGCCCAATAAATATTTTTTTCCTCATACAACGAAACAAGCGAAGGATGATAGGCCAGCACCTCCTTGAAAAGCTTAATGCAAAAACTTTTGTCTTCCTCAAAAGAATCGGCGGGAGAAGCCATATAATCCTCGTAAAATTTCATGGAGCGAATTTCGGAATAGACCTTCCGCACCATTTCCACTTCCTCACCCCAGTTGATTTTATAGGCATTCTTTTTTCGTTTAAAATCTCTGTTTTGAGCAAGTTTCAACAAAAAACGATTATCAATAAATTTTGGATTGGGATGCAGGTCGGCATCGGTGGGATAAAACTTCTTCTTTCCTTCATCCATGCGCATCTCGGCAAATTTTTGGAGTTCCGGAAAAAAAGACATTTGCCAGATGATCAGTTCATAAATTTTCTCGACGCTTCGCAGCATGTTCTTTTCACCGATTACAAGATCAATGCTGTCCGAAACGAAATATGCATAAAGTGCCTGTAGCGCTTTAATTCTTAAATGCCTTCTGCTTAACATAATGTATAGGAACAAATATGATTCAATACCTCTTGATTTGGCGGCAAATGTATAACTTTTTTGTTTCCGTTCAAAAATCAGCCCCAATACTTGCATCCGGATAAAATTAATTAGAATGATAAAAAATTATTTCAGTTTTTAATTTTTAAAATATAAATACCTACTTTTGCGTTGCTAAACCTATTAATTCAAGATAAACATGGAAGAGACAGAAAACACAGAAAGAAGAGAGGAAATTTTTTCGGAAGTTGTAAGAGCAGGCAAAAGGACTTACTTTTTTGACGTGAAAGAAACCCGTAACAAGGAAAGGTATCTGACCATCACAGAGAGTAAGCGGCGTTTTAACAATGAGTCGGGGAAATTCTTCTATGAAAAACACAAGTTGTTTCTCTATAAAGAGGATTTTGAAAAGTTTTCCAACGGGCTCAAATCGGTGATTGATTTCATTGAATCGAGCAAAAGTCCGGAGCCGCCGGTTGTTGACGAACCTGAAAAAACGGATTCCGAAACATTGCCGGTAACCGATTTGCCCGAAGTGAAATTTGAAGACCTTGATGCGGGAGAAACAACCGAGGAAACAAAAACCGAGGAATAATCAAATCGGACGCAAAACGTTAGCTGACCCCCGGTCAGCTTTTTTTTTAATACCCGCCCCGGGGTGTTGATTAATTTTGAAAAGTTAATTGCAAACACCCGTAACATTAAGTGTAAATTTGTGCATTAAAAAAAGATGGTTAATCTTGAATTATGAAATGATATGGGTAAAGTAATAGCCATTGCAAATCAAAAGGGAGGGGTTGGAAAAACCACCACCGCCATGAACCTGGCAGCGGGCTTTGCAGTTCTGGAATACAAAACACTGCTCATTGACGCCGATCCGCAGGCCAATGCCACTTCAGGTCTGGGACACGATCCGCGTAACATCAACAACAGTATCTACGAATGCATCATTGACGATGCCGACCCCAAAGAGGTGATCGTTTCAACCACCACGCCCAATCTGGAATTGATTCCCGCTCATATCGACCTGGTGGGGGCCGAAATTGAAATGATCAACATGCCCAACAGGGAAAAAATGATGAAACGGGTGATTGATAAAATTAAAGATAACTACGAATTTATTGTCATTGACTGTTCTCCGTCACTGGGATTGGTTACGGTAAACGCACTCACTGCCGCCGACTCGGTGATCGTTCCCGTACAATGCGAATATTTTGCACTTGAAGGTCTCGGAAAACTTTTGAATACGATAAAGATCGTCCAGGCGCGGCTCAATCCCAACCTCGACATCGAAGGCATTTTGCTTACCATGTACGACACCCGTCTGCGGCTGGCCAAGCAGGTTGTGGAAGAAGTGAGAACGCATTTTCAGCAAATGGTTTTCGACACGATCATCAACCGGAACACCAAACTGGGTGAAGCCCCGAGTTTCGGGGAATCCATCATCCTCCATGATGCCAATTCAACCGGGGCCATCAATTACCTTAATCTTGCGAGAGAGATTTTGCAAAAGAACGGGATGACCAACATGAACAAATCGGATTTGGAAATTGATTTTTTAAATGAAAAATAAAGGAAAAAAAAGTGCACTCGGACGCGGGCTTGAAGCCATTTTGCAAAGCCCCGACACAGATATCACCTCCAAAGACATTTCGGGGAATTATGTGGTGGGAGCCATTGCCAACCTGAACATCAACAGCATTGAGGCCAACCCTTTTCAGCCGAGGAACGATTTTGAGGAAGAGGCGCTGAAGGAGCTGGCCGATTCGATCAGCGAGCAGGGCATCATTCAGCCGCTTACGGTACGCAAGCTGGGCTACGACAAGTATCAGATCATCTCGGGCGAACGGCGCCTGCGTGCTGCAAAAATGATCGGCATGAACGAAGTGCCGTGCTACATCAGGGTAGCCAACGACGAGCAAATGCTGGAAATGGCCCTCATCGAAAACACGCACCGCGAGGACCTTAATGCCATAGAAATTGCCATCAGCTACCAGCGCCTCATCGAAGAATGTAAACTGACACAGGAGGAATTAAGCAAGAAAATCGGCAAGCAACGCTCCACCATTGCAAACTACATCAGGCTGCTCAGGCTTCCCGCCGAAGTACAAGTAGCCATCAGGGACGGGCTGATCACCTCGGGACATGCCCGTACATTCATCAACATTGATGATCGCGACGAACAACTGAAACTGCTCAGGGAGATCCTTGACGGAGAACTTTCGGTGCGGCAGGTGGAAGAAAAAGTAAGGAAAAATTACAAAACCACTGCCCGGCGCAAAAAAAAGAGAACCGGACAACTTCCCGAAAAATTTGTCCTGCTTTCCAAAAACCTCAGCGAAACCTTAAACACCAAGGTAGAACTAAAACGCAATAATAAAGGAAAAGGAAGCATCGTTATCAATTTCCGTTCCGACGAAGAAATGGAAAAGATTGTCGAACTTTTGAAAAAATCCGGTAATCATTAATGATTTTTTATCAACCTGAATGTACACCACGCGGAAATCGAAAAACTGTTTTTGCACCCTTCTGCCGGCGGAAGTCGCATGCACAATGAACCTGCAGGTTAAAGTTTTTCTCGTTCTGTTAATTTTCGGGTTCTCCTTCGTATCCTCGCCGTTGCAGGCTCAGGAAGCATCAAAAAATCCGGAACCCGACACGGCCATGCTCATTCACTCCGCAAAAAAAGCCGCCATCATGTCGGCGGTATTGCCGGGGCTGGGACAAGCCTACAACAAAAAATACTGGAAAATGCCGATCATTTATGCAGGATTCGGAGTGCTCACTTACTTTATCATTAAAAATACCGGTGAATACCACAACTTCAGGACAGCATACAACATTGTCGCCACGGGCGACAGCGCCAATTTCGACAACGAATACGTGGTGAGATACAACGCCAACCTGACGCAGTTGGAGGAAGGACGAAACTATTACCGTCGCAACATGAATTTGAGTTACATTCTTACGGGAGCTTTGTATTTGCTCAATATCATTGATGCCAGTGTGGATGCAAGCCTTTACGATTTTGATGTCAGCGACGATCTGAGCATTCGTTTCGAACCGGTATCGGACCAATATCTGTTATCTCCGATGCCTGCTCCGGCCATTACATTAAGGTTCAAATTTTAAAAGAAAAACCATGAAAATCGCACTGATCGGTTACGGAAAAATGGGAAAAGCCATTGAAAAAGAGGCAAAACACCACAGCGATACCATATTGGTCACCATTGATTCGGAAGCAGACTGGAACAAGAAATCCGGTTTGCTGCCGCAGGCTGATGTTGCCATTGAATTCAGCATGCCGTCAACTGCCGTAAAAAACATCATCAGATGCTTTGATGCCGGTGTCCCCGTTGTTGTCGGCACAACAGGCTGGGAAAAGGACTTTGAAAAGATCAGAAGGGATTGCCTGAACAGGGGCCAAACCCTGTTCACAGCCTCCAACTTCAGCATCGGCATGAACATCTTTTTTGAGATCAACAAACAACTGGCATCCCTGATGAACCGTTTTGAAGAATTTGATGTCGGGATCGACGAAACGCACCATATCCACAAGCTGGACGCACCAAGCGGAACGGCCAAAACACTGGCCGGACAGATCGTCAACATCCTCGACAGAAAAGCCCGATGGATTTCAGGCAGTGACGCGGCAACCGAGCATCTGGATGTGGTCTCGCACCGGGAAGGCGAAGTAACCGGAACACATACGGTAACCTATTCCTCGGAAATGGAAGAGATTAAGATCACCCATTCAGCATTCAACAGAGCGGTTTTTGCAAAAGGTGCATTAACGGCCGCACATTGGGTGCGGGATAAAAAAGGCGTCTTTACAATGAGCGACTTGCTGTTGGAAACACAGAAAAGGGTAAAATAAAATACATTAACAATAATTAACAGCTCAATTGCAAGTGATTAAATTTTTTAACGTTTAACATGTTTTTAAAGCAAATCAAAATTTTATGAATACACTTTTCATTCTCATTTTTATTTTCACTTTTTTTCCGGTTTTTTTGTATAAGATCTTTGAAAAAGCAGGCATTCCAGGGGTTAAATCCCTTATTCCCGTTTTGAATTACTGGGAATGGAATAAACTCAACGACAAACCCAAATGGTGGTTTTGGATGCTCTTCATTCCGTTCATCAATGTTTTCATGGTTTTTCTGATGATTGTCGAAACGGCCAAAACATTTGCCAAATTCGATCTCGGCTCACAAGCCCTGGCGGTCATCTTCCCTTTTATTTACCTGCCCTATCTCGGCTTTTCGGAAAAAGAAAAGTATTATCCTCCCGGAAAAAGGCCGAAGTATAAAAAGAGTGTTGCCAGAGAATGGATTGATGCGATCATTTTTGCAGTGGTTGCCGCAACCATTATCCGAACTTTCATTCTGGAAGCATATACAATCCCCACGTCATCAATGGAAAAATCATTGCTGGTGGGTGATTTTCTGTTTGTAAGCAAACTGGCCTACGGACCGAAAATCCCGAACACACCGCTTTCGTTTCCCTTTGTGCACCATACGATGCCGTTATCCAAATACGCCAAATCCTATCTGGAATGGATCAAACTGCCCTATTACCGTTTTCCGGGCTTCGGGCATGTTGAACGGTACGATGCCGTGGTCTTTAATTATCCCAGCGGCGATACGGTGGTACTGCAACGGCAAAATGAAGACT
>JAOZMX010000176.1 GCA_029934065.1 Bacteroidales bacterium | reverse complement strand
CATTTTCTACTGTATTTCCTAAAATAAACCAAAAAGAATCCTTTTTGACATTGACATATCTTGATTTTTTTGAAATAGATTTTGATAAAGTAAACATCATAAATTTTATTAATGATCATTTAAAGATAAATATCAACCAAGACATCATTGACAACAATAAAACCAAAGATATTAATCTAACGATTTCGTATGTAATAGATGAGAATAAACTTAATTTGAATTTAAAGAACGGAAGTTTAAATAACCAAAAAAACGGGATAATTCTTCAGACGAAACTTATTAGTTCAAAAAAAATATTTTCTCTTAAAGAACAAAGAGAATGGTTGAATACCGCTCATGAAATTTGTAGTGATATTTTTAAAAAAATCACCAGGGAAAATCGTATGGTTCATAAAATTAATTAAGCTATCATGTTATTATATCTGCCACCTGTTTCGGATGCTTCAACACAAATTAAACATGATTTGAAAATAATAAATTATGTTTCAAGTACTCGATTATTTTCTTTTTCGCTTTTTGGCGAAGAGAGTGTTTTGAATATTGCAGATTTATCAAACTACTCAAACGCGACACAACTATCAATTATGCAAAACAAAATCATTGACAACTCAACACGGCCGGATGTTGTTGAAGAAAATTTTGATGTTTTTTCAAAACCTTCATACGATAAAAAATTTAAGACAAAAGCAAGAATAAAGAAAGTAACTGATTTCATTCCTAAAATTTCTATTGATTAATGAATTTTCAATGGTACACGGAAATAAATGATTCTGAAAGTATTGAACAAGGCGACTTTATCTTAAACTGCCCGATTGTTATTCCTCCCTCAAAAATTGAGGAAGATGTTGTATTGGAAATTGAAATAAGACAAATCAATTCAATAATACTTTCTCAATCTTGTGATTTGGTTAATAATAAAATAGATATTGTACTTGTATGCCCTTATTACAATTTAAAAGACTTTATTGAAAACCTACCGGATGATCAAAAATCCAGAAAAGCAATCAAGAAAAATATTGAAAATCTAAAAAAAGGACACTTGCCAAGTTATCATCTATTAAACAAATTTACAAAGTTAGGTGTTTATGATTATTTGGTAGTTGATTTTAAAAATGTCTATGGGGTGGAAATAAATAACCTAAAGGAAATTGCTAAAAAACAATCCAATAGAATTAGATTATTGCCTCCATATCGAGAGCATTTATCCCAGGCTTTTGCAAGATATTTTATGAGAGTAGGTTTACCTCAAGACATAATAGTAGATGAATATTAATAATTGAATTTGTATGCAATACCCAAAAAAAGTAACAATCGGAGATATTACCGTGCGGGACGGATTTCAGCACGAAGAAAAATTTATTCCCACCATGGCCAAGCTGTGGGTGCTTGAGCAACTGATACTTGCCGGTTTCAAGCATATTGAAGTCTCCAACTTCGGCAATCCGCGCGGCATGCCGCAGTTCAGGGATGCCGACGACCTGTTCAAGCTGATACGCAGCAGCAAAAAGGTGAAACACCTGCTCGACGATGTCGTACTGACGGCCATCACCATTCGCGAGCGGGCCATCGAGCGGGCCATCAATGCCAAGCTGGAAGGCTACGGCCCCGACAGGATCCTGCTGATGGTCTCCACCAGCGAATCGCACCACAAAACCAATTCCGGACTTTCGCTGAAAGAGTACTGGAAGATGAGCGAAGAGTGGATCAAAAAAGCGAGGGATGCCGGCATCAAAGTCAACGGAACGGTGAGCACCATCTGGGGTTGTCCCATCGAAGGGCCGACCGAGATGAGCAAAGCCATCGAATTTACCAAACGCTGGTTCGACATCGGCGCCAACGATGTGGAGCATGCCGACCACGACGGCTCGGCATCACCCGACAGGGTTTACAAATATTTTTCGATGCTTCTGGACAAAGTGGACAATCCCGAAAAGCAAATTGCACACTTTCATACCACACGCGGCTGGGGTCTGGCCAACGTTTTGGCAGCATTGCAGGCCGGAATGACCAATTTCGAATCCACCATGGGCGGCATCGGCGGACAGCCTGCCAACTTTGTTGACGGCGTTCCGGTTTCGGGAACCGGCTCCTATTATTACAAAGACCCGTCGGCAGTGGGACTGGTATCAACCGAAGACATGGTGGTGATGATGGATGAAATGGGCATCGACACCGGACTGGATGTGGACAAAATCCTTGAGATAGGACAGATGGTCGAACGGATTGTGGGCAGAAGGCTGCGCTCCGAATCCATCAAAAACGGAAGAATACCCAAGGAGCTCTCGGGACGTAAGTAGCCCGGGATCTTTTTTCTTAATGCTTCAGGTCGCTGTCGTTAAAGGGCAATTCGGCTGTCTCTGTCCTGAACGTAAGCCAGTCGAGGAGTTTTAATGCCAGATCCTTATCCAGTTTATCAATTTCGAAATGATAAATGTCATGGGTTTTTTCGAAACCGTCGTTCAAAAAATCCTGATGATCCGATTCGTCATCTAACTTCAACCGGGTTTTGGCAAGATAATTTTCATAAATCTCCAGATTGGCCATTCCCATGGTGCGCGAAAGCGATACCATGATCTTTCTCACCTGTTTGTAATGCCTTGTTTTGACAAAAGGAAATGATTTGGTGGGAACCCGTTTTTCGAACCTGTAGCGTGAAGCAAACCACGCCAGGTGGTTGTCGAGTTTGTTCTCTTTAGATTTGGCTTCTATCAATCCCCACGGTACCCGTGCTTCGGGAGGAAGATTGTTGGCCCGCTGACACAGGTCGAAAAATTGTTGGACAAAATTTTCGTACGCCTCTCCATGCGCCATATAGTTCGCCTGTATTTCCGATTTTTTCCTCTCTATCTTTTTTTTGTCAACTTTCGGAGGATTGATAATTTCCTGATATTTTTTTTCCGCTTCTTCCAGCCAATGAGTCATTGTATCAAATTTTATAATTTAAACTTTCGTCGGATAATTGATTAATTGTTTTTCCGGTTTATTCGTATTCCAGTATTTCAGCTTCCCCTTTGATGATCATCATGGCATTATCGGCCAGGGCATCCATGTCGGAAACAAAAGGCGAAATGACCACCTGCCCCAGTTTGGTGATGCGTCTTTTCACTTCTTCGGTAAAGAATTTCGACTGGAAAATGTTGCCCGATAGAATGATGGCATCCACAGGTTCGTCAATTACAACAAACATGGCGCCGATCTCTTTCGAAAGCTGATAAGCCATGGCTTTCAGGATGAACTCCGCCTGATGGTCGCCCTCCTTGATCCTGTTCTCGATCACATTGATGTTGCTGGTACCGAGATGCGCCACAAGACCGCCCTCCTGGGTCAGCATATGCTGAAGTTCCTGTTCCTGGTATTTTCCGCTGAAGCACAATTTGATCAGATCACCGTAAGGAAGTGTCCCGGCACGAGTGTACGAAAACGGCCCGTCGCCGTCATAAGACTGATTGACGTCAATCACGCGACCGTGTTTGTGTGCCCCGATGGATATTCCTCCTTCACCGATGTGGGCAATCACCAGATTGAGGTCTTTGTAGTGCCGGTTGATGGAATTGGCATAGTTACGTCCGGCAAATTTATGATTCAGTGCATGAAAAATCGACTTGCGTTCGAACAGCGGATGACCTGCCACACGGGCTATGTCTTCCATCTCGTCCACCACAACCAGGTCGGCAAGGAACGCCCGCGCACCGGGGATCATTTTTGCAATGCGGTCGGCAATCAAACCGCCGAGATTGATCTCGTGGGGACGGCTGCTGTTGCGCAAATCCTCTTTCAGCCGGTCATTAATTTCGTAAATGCCCGATTTTATCGGCTTCACAAATCCGCCTCTGCCGATGATGATATAAATCTCTTCGAGATTGATATCGTTATCTTTAAGCTCTTTCAGTATCTGCTCCGTTCTGGGAATTTCCTGCTCAAGAAACGAAGCATATTTATCGGCCTGATCTTTCTTGCAGGCAATGGTTTTGAAAAATACCCAATTGTTGTTTTGAAAAACAGCCACTTTGGTATCGTAAACCTGCGGATAAATAACAAGGACTTTTTTTGTTAACATGGTTTTCAGTTAATTTTTTTTGCCGTTAATTCGGCTTCAAAAATAAAAAATATTACATATTTCTGCGGTATTGACCGCCAACTTCAAATAATGCATTTGTGATCTGACCGATGGATGCATATTTTGTTACCTCCATCAAACTCTCGAAAATATTCCGGTTATGCACGGCATCTTCTTTCAATTGCTTAAGCCACCGGCCGGTTTCATCCGCATAAGTTTTATGCAGTTGTTCCACGGTATTGATCTGTATTTGTTTTTCCTCTTCTGTCGCCCTGATCACCTCTCCGGGGATCTCAGTAGGCGATCCTTTGCTTGAGAGGAACGTATTGACCCCGATGATCGGAAGCTCACCCGTATGTTTCAGCGTTTCGTAATACAACGATTCTTCCTGTATCTTGCTGCGTTGGTACATGGTTTCCATGGCGCCCAAAACTCCACCCCGTTCGGTAATCCTGTCAAATTCCATCATCACGGCTTCTTCCACCAGGTCGGTAAGCTCTTCGATGATGAAGGAACCCTGCAAAGGATTTTGATTTTTGGCCAGGCCCAGTTCGCGGTTAATGATCAGTTGAATGGCCATGGCCCGCCGTACCGATTCTTCGGTGGGCGTGGTAATGGCTTCGTCGTAGGCATTGGTATGCAACGAATTGCAATTGTCGTAAATGGCATACAAAGCCTGCAAGGTAGTTCTGATATCATTGAAGTCGATCTCCTGTGCATGTAACGAACGCCCCGAAGTTTGAATATGGTACTTCAGTTTTTGCGACCGATCGTCGGCTCCGTATTTCAGTTTCATCGCCTTGGCCCAGATCAACCGTGCAACACGTCCCATCACCGAATACTCGGCATCAATGCCGTTGGAAAAGAAAAACGATAAATTCGGGGCAAAACTGTTGATATCCATTCCGCGGCTAACGTAATACTCAACATAAGTAAATCCGTTGGCCAGGGTAAACGCCAGTTGTGTAATGGGATTGGCACCGGCTTCGGCAATATGATAGCCCGAAATGGAGACCGAATAAAAATTCCTGACATTGTGACGGGTAAAATACTCCTGAACATCACCCATCAGTTTCAGTGAAAAGTCGGTGGAAAAAATACAGGTGTTTTGCGCCTGATCCTCCTTCAAAATATCCGCCTGTACGGTACCCCGCACTCTGGTCAAAGTATCGGCTTTAATTTTTTCATAAACATCTTTCGGGAGCACACGATCGCCCGTAGTACCAAGCAGCATCAGGCCGAGGCCGTCGTTTCCCTTGGGCAACGTTCCGTGATACCGCGGTCTTTCGGTACCCCGTTTGCTGTAAAATTCGGCGATCTTTTTTTCCGTTTCGGCTTCCAGACCGTTTTGCCTGATGTACAATTCGCATTGCTGATCGATGGCGGCATTCATAAAAAACCCCACCATGGAAGGCGCCGGGCCGTTGATGGTCATCGACACGGAGGTCTTGGGATCGGCAAGATTGAAACCGGAATAGAGTTTTTTGGCATCGTCGAGACAACAGATCGAAACCCCCGAATTTCCGATTTTACCGTAAATGTCGGGTCGTTTATCCGGGTCATTCCCGTATAACGTTACCGAATCAAAAGCCGTGGAAAGACGGCGTGCAGGCATGTCAAGCGACACATAATGAAACCGTTTGTTGGTTCTTTCGGGTCCGCCTTCACCGGCAAACATTCGCGTGGGGTCTTCTCCTTCGCGTTTAAAAGGAAAAACACCTGCCGCATAAGGAAACTCGCCCGGAACATTTTCCCGGAGATTCCACTTCAGGATATCGCCCCATCCAGTATATTTCGGCAATGAAATTTTAGGAATGTTTAAATGTGACAGCGTTTCGGTGTGGGTATTCACCCGGATGGTTTTTCCCCGTACTTCATAGCTGAACACCGGGTCTTTGAACGATTTGACCTTTGCCGGCCAATCCTGTAATATTTTATTGTTATGGGGGTCGAGGTCCATCACCAGTTCGTCAAAAAGTTTTTGCAGCGACACAGCCAGTTCCGCATCATTTTTCTCCCTCGCGATCTTAATGGATTCGTGAAGGCTGAACAGCCTCTGTGCGATGGCTGCCTGCCTGTCGGCCCAGCGATTGTAATTCCTCACCGTTTCGGAAATCTCCGACAGGTACCTTACCCTGTTGGGAGGGATGATGTGTATCTTTTCGGACATTCCTTCGGGAGCACTCAACGACGATTGAAAACCCACTCCGGTTTTTTCTTCGATTTTTTCAATGACGGCCTTGTAGAGTTCGTTGGTGCCGGGGTCGTTGAACTGGGAAGCGATGGAACCGTAAACAGGCATTTCCGACACCTCCTTATGGAACAAATGGTGGTTGCGCTGGTATTGTTTTTTCACATCACGCAACGCATCCATGGCACCGCGTTTATCAAATTTGTTCAGTGCGATGATGTCGGCAAAATCCAGCATATCGATCTTTTCGAGTTGCGTGGCTGCACCGTATTCCGGGGTCATCACATACATCGAAACATCACAGTGATCGATGATCTCGGTGTCGGACTGGCCGATGCCTGATGTTTCGAGAATGATCAGATCAAAATCGGCACATTTCAAAACACACTTGGCATCTCCCACAAACCGCGAAACCGAAAGATTGGCCTGTCTTGTGGCCAGCGAGCGCATGTAAACACGCGGATTACCGATGGAGTTCATCCTGATGCGGTCGCCGAGCAATGCCCCGCCGGTTTTGCGTTTCGACGGATCAACCGAAAGAATGGCAACCGTTTTTGTTGGAAAATCAATTAAAAACCTTCTGACGATCTCATCCACCAATGAAGATTTTCCGGAGCCTCCCGTACCCGTAATTCCGAGAATGGGTGTTTTATCTTCGGTACAGCATGCATTGATCTCCTGAACAAATCCCTTGACCTCATCGGGGAAATTTTCCACTGCCGAGATCAACTTTGAAATATAAAGGATGTCTCTTTTGCGTATCCTTTCCATATCGTGCGCCACACCTTTGCCTGTGGGGAAATCGGATTTTTCAATCAAATCATTGATCATGCCCTGCAATCCCAAATTTCTTCCGTCGTCGGGCGAATAGATGCGTGTAATCCCGTACCGGTGCAACTCTTCAGCCTCTTCGGGAAGGATCACTCCGCCGCCACCGCCGAAAATCTTGATATGTGTGGCTCCTTTTTCTTTTAAAAGATCGTACATGTATTTGAAAAATTCCATGTGCCCGCCCTGATACGAAGTGATGGCAATGGCCTGCACATCTTCCTGAATGGCACAATCAACAATATCCTGCACCGACCGGTCATGTCCGAGATGGATCACCTCGACTCCCGTTCCCTGAATAATTCTGCGCATAATGTT
>JAOZMX010000031.1:14063-24055 GCA_029934065.1 Bacteroidales bacterium | reverse complement strand
CGTTCCAAACGCCGGGATGATGCTGCGGGATGGCAAAACCCGTTGATACCGGCCGATTATAAAGATCAAGCAAAGCCGTATATTCTGCCATATCGTTAATCCAGTCAACGGTTTGAGTGGTAAAGGAACCCCATGGGGTTGTCATATCGGCCTCCGACAAGATCTCCCATGATTCGAGGTGCGGGGAATAACCCCAGCGCGCAAGGATGTACCTGATCTTTCGTTTAAAATAGTTTCTTGCTTCCGAATTGGTCATAAAATCCTGCACCTCACCGCATGGCCCTCCATTCGAAGCATTGTAAGGATTTTGCCCCCATCCGGGAGTAACGTCTGTTCGTAATTCGTCGTGGATCAAAAAATTCAATTGGCAATACATTCCTTTTTCTTCCAATTTGGAAAAAATGGTATCGAGCACCCAGGCGCGTTTTTGCCGTTCGGAATAATTGCCCAGTTCCGTTCCCGACCATTCCAGTTCAAGCCACCAGGGAGCCATGGTGAGTTTCATAAAATTTGCACCGTTATCCGATAGTTCATCCAGCCATTCCAAATAGTCCGTAAAACCGTTGTCCCAGGTGGCCCAGGCAAGATTTGTCCCCACCCCGAAAAAAGGATCGCCGTTGTCGAAGACCAATTTATCGTCGGATGAAATACTGATAAATCCCGGGTCCGGTGAATCTTCAACGTAAAACGACTGTGTAGGATAAGCAGCAAAACTTGAAATATCGAGACATACCAGATCGAAAGTCCACGCGCCGGGTTCATCGGGAGCAAACCTTACAACAAAATAGGGATCGCCAACGGGAACAAGCACATCGGGCTGGGTCATTTCATAATCCTGATAAAAAAATCCGTCAACCACTTGATCTGTTCCGTCCGGAGCATAAAAGTGACAATACACCGCCACCTGATTCCAGTCGTAAGGATTACTGAAATCGCCCGTTATGTCGGTTCTTACTTCAAATCTGGCGTATTTGGTCACGGTATCGGCATTGGTTTCCACCCAGTTGAAAACAGGCTGGGCTTTGCCCCGATTAAACAACATCAGAACCAGCAACAAAGTAAAAACAATATATTTACCAATACTTCTCATAACTTGTAAGACCGTCTTATCGCCTTTTCACGATGCGCTGACGATACATCTGCAAAATTACAATTATTAACCGTGCGAAAGAAAAACCAGTCCAAACACTGAAAGCAAAAGGTACCATGTTCAGCGTTTGGCCTTCGGCCGTTTTGCGTTCGGCGTTCGGCGTTTTGCAATCTCTTCAGTCCCTTCAGTCTCTTCAGTCGCTCTGTCTCTTCGTCCCTCCATCCGCTCCTCCTCCTTTTGCCTTTTGATATCAGATTGAAGATTAACGATTATAGATTTTAGAAGTAGCCTCTCCACAAATCCACACTGGAGCCAAAGTGTCAAAGCCCTCCCCTGTTCTACTCACTTTCCACCTTATAACTTCTGTCTTCCAACTTCCGACTTCCGACTTCCGACTTCTGACTTCCGACTTCTATCTTCCAACTTCACTCGTTCAGCGTTTGTAAATCCGTCCCTCCGGTCCCTTCAGTCCCTTTAGTCCCTCCACTCTCTCTCCATCTCTCCTTTCTATATTCGCAAATTAACCCACATGGGTGAAATGGCCAACAATTTACGACATCAATTTTTCCTAAAAAAAAGGAAATAAGAAAAAATATTGACTTGCTTGAGACCTCAAACGGGTGTCATTCAACCAAATAGAAATTTACCCAATGGCAAAGTGACCATTTGTCTTTCAAAGTGGTACGGCAATTGAAATACCATTCACAGCAACAAAATCAACAAAAGATAAAGGAGAAACCATCATGAAAACACAAAAAGAATACCCGACAGAAAAACTTTACAACACATTGGTTTTTGCCCTTATTCCGTTGATGGTTGTTTTTTCCGCTTTGTTTTTTGCACTGATGTTCACGTGATAAACTTGTAACTTTTCTCATAATAAATTCCCCATAGTGTTTTGGTAATAAAGGGGTTGCTCGCTGCGGCAACCCTTTTTTATTTTCACGTTAATTTAAACAGGACAAAAGTCCGAATGAAATTGAACCAAAAAACTAATCGTTTTCACAAAACTCTTCCATGTGGCCATCCTGTGGCGGGATTATTTGGAAATGCTTCAAATTTTCTTTACTTTTGCACTAAATAAATAGTAAGAATATAAAATTAATAACATTAAAATGAAGAATTATGAGAAGGAATTTACTTTTTTTAGCAGCAGTACTGGGTTTTGTTTTAGGTTCGGCCAACGTTAATGCTCAAAATTGCATTAATTATGAGCTTGGGCAGGAAGGTATCGGAACGTTGAGCGAGACTTTCGGGGTTTCGCTTGCCGATTTTAACGGCGATGGTTGGCTGGATGTGGTAACGATTGATGCATACGACGACATCGAGATCTATTACAATTCCGGGGGAGTAATCGACACGAATGCTCATGTGTATGGTGAAGACAGGTGGAGATTTGGCGTACAAGTGATTGATATTGACAACGACGGCGACTGGGATTTTGTAACCGCGCCAATGTCGAGCAACAACTACGGCATTGAAGTATGGGAAAATACCGGCTTCGGATCGTTTACCCTGAAATCGGACAATACTGCAAAATACACGTCGGGACATGAACTGGCTGTGGGTGACCTGAACGGTGACGGATACGACGACATTTTCTTCCCCAACAGCGATAAAGTGGGGATTTACCTTAACGACGGCACGGGAAACTTTATTGATAACGGGCAGGACCTGAGTGCCTCTTCACCCGAAAGTGCGGTTCTGTTTGATGCCGACAACGACGGTGACCTCGATGCGGCAGTTGCCCGAGGTTTTACAGCGAATTTTTACACCAATGACGGCACGGGCCACTTTACCGAAGCGCAAAACAACATGGCTGACGACACTGAAGGTGTTGCTGCGGCAGATTTTGACGGCGACGGTTATCAGGACCTTGTCTTTGCAGCGTGGTATGGCTATCTGGAAATCTGGTACAACGACGGACTGGGGACATTTTTGCCCGGCGACACCCTTTTTCAGGGAGGACAGAACTTTTTTATCGAGGTGGAGGCCAAAGACCTGAATTACGATAATCTCCCCGATATCATCGTTGATCATTTCGTGATGCAAAACGACCCCGACAATCCGGGAACTTTTCTCAACCCCAGCTATTTCCCAAGCTGCAGCTCGCATGATTTTGAAACCGGAGACATCAACAACGACGGTTTTCAGGACATTTATATCGGCCGTTTTTCCAGCAACGACGGAGACATCATTGATTTTTACGATCCCGGAACCCTGTTTTATACGGATACCACACTTTGTTTCGGCGACAGCCTGCTGATCAATGGCATTTGGGAAACCGAAGCGGGTCAATATTTCACCTCCGTCGGGTGCGACTCAACTTCGATCGTTACGCTTTCGTTCTACGACGAAATCAACACAAATGTCACCCTGACCGGCATAACCCTCACTGCGGAAGCAACCGGTGTTTCGTACCAATGGATCAATTGTGCGGATTCATCAGCCATCGAAGGCGCGACCCAACAATCATTCACACCGGAAGAATCAGGTGATTACGCTGTCATCATTACCGACGGGCCTTGTTCGGCCGTCTCCGATTGCTATACGGTTTCGTTTGTCGGTATCCAGTCGGACATCCGGAACGGCATTACACTCTTTCCAAACCCGACAAACGGGGTATTTACAGTAGAATGCAATGGCTCCGGGAAAGAAAACACCATTACGGTTTCCGACATCAGGGGAGAGATTATCCTGCAAACAACCATCAGTGCAAACAGCACAATTATCGACTTGTCGAACTGCGATGCAGGAATTTATATCCTCAAGTTCAACAATGGAAATTCAACGGTTTTCCAAAAGATCATCAAACAATAATTACAAGGGGTGACATTATGAGAAAGACATTATGTTCACTGATATTTGTTTTCATTTTAACAAATATCGGTGCCCAGGTTTACAGCCCCATGCAACTCATCAGCGAATCACCCGACGATCCGCTGGTGGTGATTTCAGCCGACCTGAACAACGACGGATATGATGATGTGGTTTATTCATCCATCGGAGATAATGAAATCAGTTGTAATTTATTCAACCCGTCAACCGGAGGATTTGACGAGCATCTTTTGCTCGGCACCGAATTTCATTACTGCACCTCTTTGTTTCCCGCCGACCTTGACAATGACGGATTCATTGACATCCTTGCCGTTTCGCAAACCCAGAACAAGATCGGCTGGTATCAAAACAACGGGGACGGGACTTTTTCGATCCGGCCTTACATCAATGAGGATGCTCCCCATGCCGCAAGCGTCACTGCCGCCGATATGGATCTGGACGGGGACATGGATGTGCTTTCCGCACAGAAAGGCGATAATACGGTTCTTTTGTATTTGAACGACGGAAACGGTCTTTTTCAATCACCCGTGGTCATTACCTCTTCGGCTCAAATACCGGTGGTTGTGGTCACCGCCGACCTCAATAACGATGCTTATCCTGATATCATTGCCGGCTACGGACAGTCCGACAAGATCGTTGTTTTCTTCAACAACGGAAACGGTACTTATCAACCGGAAATTACCGTTACCGGCCAAACCGATTACATCACCACCATCATTACAGCAGACCTTGATCACGACGGTTTTACTGATATTGTTTCCTCATCAAAAAATGATAATAAGGTGGCATGGTACAAAAACCTTGACGGGAGCGGAAATTTTTCGGAACAACTGATCATTTCACAAACGGTAACCAATGCCTACGGACTTATCGGCGCCGATTTCGACCTTGACGGAGATATCGACATTGCAACTTCTTCACCCAATGACGACAAAATATATTTGTTCAAAAATGAGGATTTGACTTTCCAGAGCGTATTGGTCTCATCAGAGGTCATAGAGCCCCAAGGTCTGGCAGCAGGCGACTTTAACAACGACGGACTGATTGATATCGCCGCTACCGATTCGTGGGACGCTGCGTACAACAACAAAATATACTGGTTTGTCAACGGCAAAAGTAGTTTCATGGTTCATAACATCAATCAAAGCATCAGCACCTGGCACCTTGCCCTGAACGATCATAATCTGGATGGAAACCTTGACATTTTCTATTCCGACGGGCAAAGTGTTTGCTATGTGGACAATCAAAACTCGGGAGAACAATTCGGCCAAGAGCAGGTTATCATTGATAACGGTTACAACATTGTTGACCTTGGATTTGCAGATGCCGACAATGACGGCGTTGACGATTTGTTTGTGGCCGATGCAATGGGCGACAGATTTTTCTGGTTCAAAAATATGAACGGCACATTCGGCAATCCCATTAATATCGACACCCAAAGCGACGGCCCGGTCAATATGGATTTTTCGGATATTGACAGCGATAACAACGTGGATGCCCTCGTTGCACTGATCAATCAAAATGAAATCGCCCTCTACCTGAATACTGAAGGAACAGGGAATTTCACAAAAACAGTTATCACCAATACGGTAAACTCTCCCGTCTCTGTCTGTTTTTCGGATTATGACCTGGATGGCGACGAGGATATTTTCTATTCGGACAATACCCAAATTGCCTTTTTAACCAACGACGGAACAGGAAACTTTTCAGGCGGAGGAACGGCAGAATATTTCGGGACCTATTCAACAAGAGTGATCAAGGCTGATATTAACAACGACGGCTATCCCGATATTGTTTGCAATCCGGATTATGCAAACTGGCTTGAAAACAACCACGACGGCACCTTCACCAGTCACGAAATAGAAACATGGGGCGGCGCTTACGATGTGGCAACAGGCGACATGAACAACGACGGAAACATTGACATTCTCACTGCTTCGGGAATTGTCAACAGGGCTTATTTACTGAAAAACATCAATGCCGGAGATACTTTTGAAGTTTACACCTATGCGGTTGAGGAAGATATGCGCGGTGTACTGACCGGCGATATCAATAACGACGGTTATGCCGATATGGCACTGGGAACATGGCCTGCCGAAAATTTGAGCTGGGCTGAAAATTATTTTTTCAGGATCATCCGTCAACCCAATGATACCTCCTCCTGTGAAGGAGAAAGAGCATTCTTTACCGTTCTGACAGCCGGAGTGAGCGCATTTCAATGGCAAATGGATGAAGGTTCTGGATGGAGCGATATCCAAAACGGGGCGCTTTTTGACGGTACGAACAAAGCACTCCTGAAGATCATCAGCGCTTCACCGGAATTGCTGGGAAATCAGTTCAGATGTAAACTTACCGACGAACAAAACAACAGTTATTTCACACAGGCAGCAACCCTTTGGGAGAAAGAACCTGAAATTGCCTGCATCGAAGATCAAATCAGGACAGCCGACAATACAAATACCTACACGACGGTGGGCAATGAATTTGACCCCGACACGGTGCTCAATCCCTGTAATGAAATGCTGACGCTCATCAACAATTACAACGATGAGGAAACACTGGCAGGAGAGATTTTCGAAACCGGAAGCCATACGATAACATGGAAACTGAAAAACGCCCAAAACGAGATCATCGATTCCTGCAGCTTCATTCTCTTGGTCGAACCATTTACAATGATTCCTACGGAAAACGCCGGAAACATTTCCGTTTATCCCAATCCGTTCACGGGCTTTGTTTTTATTCAAATCCCGGAAGATAAAACAATGATGCACCTGGAAATTGCGGACATGAAAGGAAGGTTGATCCTGCAACAAAATGTCTCTCCGGGAACAACCAAAATTGATATGAACAATTATCAAAACGGTATCTATTTCGTTCGGCTCCGGTCGAAAGATCAGGTTTTTGTTTCGAAACTGGTGAAAAAGATTTCACAATAAAGAAGCACATTATTTTCAATAAAATTAAAATCCATTTTTCATGTCGTCCATCCTGATCAAAAACGGCAAAATCGTCACGCCTGAAGCTACATTTATCGCCGACATTTACATCGAAGACGAAACCATTCGTGAAATAGGAAAAAACATCGGTGCCACTGCCGGCATAACCATTGATGCCACCGGAAAATTGATCTTCCCCGGAGGTGTCGATCCGCATGTCCACCTGGAACTACCCGTGGCGGGAACCGTGTCGAGCGATGATTACGAAACCGGAACACGTGCGGCACTGTTCGGGGGGAGCACAACAGTGATTGACTTTGCCAATCAAACCAAAGGACACACGCTCTTGGAAGCGCTGGAAACATGGAAAAACAGGGCACACGGCAACACCTTTTGCGATTACTCCTTCCACATTGCCATCACCGATTTCAATGAAAAGGTCAAAGCGGAAATCGGAACAATCATGGCAAAGGAGAGCATCACCTCTTTTAAAACCTTTATGGCCTACAAAGGCACCATGATGATCGACGACCGGCAAATGCTGGGCATCATGGACGAGGTAAAAAAACACGGAGGTTTGGTTTCGGTACACGCCACCAACGGCGACATGATCGATTTCCTTACCGAAAAGTTCAAATCCCAAAATAAACTAACACCGCAATTCCATTACCTTTCCCAGCCGGAAATCACCGAAACGGAAGCTGCCGGCCGGTTTACCGATCTGGCGTTTCTGACCGGGGTGAACGGATACATTGTTCACACCACCTGCAGGGGGGTATTGGATAAAGTGCGTGAAGCGGTAAAAAGAGATCAAAAAGTGCTGGTTGAAACCTGCCCGCAATATTTACTGCTGGATGCTTCCGTTTACACCGACAGCATTGAAGCCGCCAAATGGGTGATGAGCCCGCCCTTACGCACCGAAAAGGACCGCGAAGCACTTTGGGACGGTATCCGGCAGGGCTTGATCCAAACGGTGGGGACAGATCACTGTCCTTTTGTGTGGAAAGACAAGCTGAAAGGAAAAGATGATTTTACCAAAATACCCAACGGCGCCCCGGGAATCGAACATCGTATGGAGCTTTTATTTTCGGAAGGGGTGATTAAAAAACGCATCAGCCTCAATAAGTTTGTTGAAATAACTTCCGCCAACGCTGCTAAAATCTTCGGCCTTTACCCCAAAAAAGGAGCCATCGCCTCCGGCTCCGATGCCGACCTTGTCATCTTCGATCCCGGAAAGGAGCATGTTATTTCTTCATCAACTCACCATCACCATTGCGATTATTCCATTTACGAAGGATGGAAGGTTACGGGCAAAGTAAGTTCGGTAATTATGCGGGGCCGTTTGGCTATTGATAATGATGTGATTGAAATTGAAAAAGGATATGGAAAATTCCTGAAAAGAGGGTTGCCTGAAATGGCAGGCTAATTCTGCTCTGTCCCCACGTTTTCTTTTATCTCCATGTAAACAACAAAGCATAAAAAAAGCCCCCGTCGCTTTCCGGCGGCGGGGGGCTTTCATCAGGTTTTTCAAACCCTTTTCCTCTTGCGGGCTCTCAATTAACTGAACCCGAAACAAGAGCTATCTTAATTAATCACCAGTTTTTCGAAATGTACTCCATCTTTGCTGTAAATTCTGATAAAGTACACGCCGTTGGGCTGGTTGGAAAGATCAAGTTTTTGCGGAAGATTGACCTCGTTGTTCAGCACTTCTTCACCAAAGGCATTGTAAATCTTAACATTTACGGTTTCGTTGATACCTTCAATGTTGAAGATACCATGCGAAGGATTGGGGAAGATGCTGATATGGCTCGTCGTTCCCTCACCAATTCCGGTGGCCGACATTTTCACGGAAGTAACTTCCGAGAGGCCGTTGAGTTCAAAGAAGCCCTGGTTCATGTCCGGGTTGTAGGTTACTTCCAGTTCAAAGGTTTCTCCTGTTGAAGGACGATAAACTTTGTACCGGATGTATTCGCCCGTTTCAAAGCCGTCGTTTTCGGCCGTGTATTGATCATCGGCATTCAGGTTGAGGGCAAACGGCTGGCCGGCAGTTGTAATTTCGGTCAGGCCTGCACACAAGCCATTGCCTGTGAAGCCTCCGACGATGTCACCCGGTTCGAATACCGTACTGTTCAGGTTGAATGCAACGAGATGGGACGACGGCATTTGTTTTATTTCATTCCATGGTGAAATTACAGGAACCATTGATGAATGCGTTCCCGGAGAAGCATTGTCAGCCTGATCCGGAAATTCGATAACACCCTCGTCGTTCATCAGTACAAAGTATGAAACACCGGGATCCAAAGTACCTATGGTGTTGATGTTGTAATCTTTCCAGTAAGTACCGGTTCCGGCAACATCTTTAACGATGACCATTCCGCCGACACCTGCAAACAAAGCTTCCACATCTACCGGATAGGATGTCAACACCGGAATGACCTGCCATCCTTGTACCAGTGACAGAATTTTCGGATAAACCTCATTGCCGCACATGGGCAACTGACAATCGTCCGTAACTTTGACGATATAACCTTTGTACGGATTCCAGACATTTATCGTGTTTACATTGTAAGCAGGATAGTAATATTTGTCGGGATATTCGTACAGGATGATCAGTTTGTCTTCAACGGGATACATCACGGAAACAATATCCGGGTCATCGGGCGTAACATAGCTTGAAATGCCGTTCCAGCCTTCATCCATCGGAATAAGCTGATCGTAATAAACGGTGATCTCAAATTCGCAGCAATTTTCACATTCCGTTACAGGATCGGTGTAACAATAGGTGATCAGATAAACACCCACACCGACAGCAGGATCGAAATACCAGTGACCGGCATCGAAGAACATTCCCGTTCCGGTGAAAGTACCTCCTTCGGGATAAGCATGAACTTCAACCGGAGGTTCCGACATACATATTTCAAAATCAGCCGGACAATCCATATTGGGCAACGGATGTACCGTAATCTCAAACTCGCAGTCGTCATAGCAATTCGTTCCCGGTACCACATAAGTATAGACAATGGAATGTGTTCCCACTCCTGCTACCGAAGGATAAAACTTACCGCCGCTTACGCCGGGACCACTGTAGGTTCCTCCTGTAGGAGTTGCGCCTGTCAATGTAATCGGAT
>JAOZMX010000031.1:0-13963 GCA_029934065.1 Bacteroidales bacterium | reverse complement strand
GGGTGAATGGTGCACTGTTTTCACAGGTTACCATATCATCCGGACAATCAACCTGAGGCAACGGATTGACAACAAAGTCGAACTCACAGCAGTTTTCGCAATCCGTTACCGGATCAGTGTAGCAGTAAGCAATGGAATAAGTGCCTGCACCAATTGACGGATCAAACCAGTAATCCGTCCCGTCGAAGCTGACTCCCGGACCTGAATATTCGCCGTCCAGCGGATAGCCTCCCGTAAGTTTTACTTTCGGGTCATCCTCACAGGCGTATTGTGTCGGCGGGCAATCCACATTGGGCAACGGATGTACCGTGATCTCAAACTCGCAGTCGTCATAGCAATTCGTTCCCGGTACCACATAAGTGTAAAGAATCATGTGTGTTCCCACTCCTGCTACCGAAGGATCGAATATGCCACCGCTTACACCGGGACCACTGTAGGTTCCTCCTGTAGGAGTTGCGCCTGTCAATGTAATCGGATCATCGTTGATGCATACTTCCATATCTTCAGGACAGGTGATATCGGGAATGTCGATCACTTCAATCTCAAATTCACAGCATTCTTCACATTGCGTTACCGGATCGGTGTAGCAATACTCGATGGTGTAAACGCCGGGGCCTACCGATGAAGGATCAAATACATTGCCCGATACGCCGGGACCGCTGTAAGTTCCGCCGGCAGGTGTACCTCCTGTGAGGGTGAATGGTGCACTGTTTTCACAGGTTACCATATCATCCGGACAATCAACCTGTGGCAAAGGATTGACCACAAAGCTGAACTCACAACAGTTCTGGCAATCCGTTACAGAATCAGTATAACAATAGGTGATCGTGTAAGTGCCTGCGCCTATCGACGGGTCAAACCAGTAATCCGTCCCGTCGAAGCTGACTCCCGTACCTGAATATTCGCCGCCGAGCGGATAGCCTCCCGTAAGTTGTACTTCCGGGTCATCCTCACAGGCATATTTTGTTGCCGGGCAATCCATCTGTGGCAACGGATTGACTTTGATCACGAACTCGCAATAATCGGAACAATTCGTACCTGCTACCACATAAGTATATCTAATGGTATGTGTACCCACACCGGCTGCGATGGGATCAAATACTCCTCCACTCACTCCGGGACCACTGTATGTACCTCCCGTAGGTGCTGCTCCGCTCAATGTGAACGGATCGTCATTCAGACACACTACCATATCGTCCGGACAGGTAAGGTCGGGAACATTAATGACTGTAACCGTTATACTATCCGTATCGGAAGTATAGCCATCGCTTGCCGTAACATAATATGTTGTTGTTGTGGGAGGTGTATCCCATGGATTTTTGATGCTTGAAGTAAATCCGGCCGGGTCGGAGGTCCACAAATAGCTGATCACACCGCAACCGCCGCTTACCACGGCATCCAACTGAACGGTATCGCCTTCACAAAGGGTCATCGGAATTGCAGTGGCAGTAACCTCAATCGGATCGGTAATCCACGTTAATGCAGATAATCCGTTGTTATGGAATTTGCCGTCATAGTCTGGCATGGTATTATCATAACCCACTTCAACAACGTGCTCGTTACCGGCGCTTGTGTAATAAACTTTCCATAAGAAATTCTCATCTTCGTCAAAACCTTCCTTGACAGGTGTTGTTGTTTGATCATCTCCAAAAGCAACCACAACCTGATTGCTGACACCATCCCAGTATGTGGCTCCGCCGCAGGCAAGATTACCGTTTTCATCGGTGAACCATGTACTTACGAAATCACCGGCCACAAGCGGAACGCAATTCAGCAAGATATTTACAGGTATTGAGATCAAATGTGACGAACCCGTAGGAGTGAATCCCCAGTTGGGTGGATAAATCAAAATCCGGTAGTCTTCCACTTCTCCGTTTTGTGCAAGACCTTTTGGTGTTAATCCTCCGGCAGTGTTATACCTGAACCTGGCAAAGGTCATCCCGGGGCTTGCGCCTGAAGGGATAACAAAAGACAAAGTATTCATTCCTGCAGTAACCGGCTCATCGGAGAATATTTTCTCGGCAGGGCCCCAAACGCCATCCTTATTATAATCTATCCATGCATTCAGATATCCGTCAACAGATACTTCCACTTTTACGATCGCCGTATCACCGACAACATAAGGATCAATAAAAGTAACTCCGTCTTCATCATCAAGATTCGTATTGTCATCACCCATGGCATCGAAAGTAGGTTGACCGTCGGGTTCGGCATCAATGGAGCTCCCCATATAGATTGCCGGATTGATTATATGCCGAGCACCGTCGTTGGCAAGCAATGTGGGATACGGATCATCGGGAGCATCGCCGTAATCGAGTTCATCCTGCGGCGTATAATCGGATGTGATGATAAAGGCCATATCACAATGCATTCCAGGATCCGGGTTGGGCCAGAATATGGGTTGCCATAGGCCGGAGCCGTTATCCACTGCCGGACAAAGTATCGTTTCGAACCAGCGGTTGGACATTTGCCATTTCCACTGGACATCGGGATCATCGGTAAATGCAGTGATATCCAGCCAGTATCTTTGTCCTTCTTCTTGATAGAACGGTTCGGGAAGGAAAAACTCATAGTAATAGATGGTATCGCCCTCAACATTTACCATGCCGGTATTCATCTCCTGAATGGTAAACAAGGGAACGTCAAAACCCAAAAATTCGGGATCAACGGGGATACAATCACTATCATAGTGGAAACTCAAATGGAATTGATTCAGACCCGTTCCTTTCCAGTTGTTTTCGTAAACGCCCCACCAGTGAATATCGGTAACCGCTCCGCCGTTGCACAGCCAATCATCGGCAACAGTTACATTATTTGTGGCATGTAATGCCGTCAGACCCTCATCGGGTAATTGTCTCCATTTGATATTTCCATACTCGTCAATATCAATCTTATAATCCTCAACTTCGCCATCGGAAGCCACACCGATGTAAGACAGTCCGGTTTGATGGCTAAAACGGAACCGGGCATATGTTGACCCGGGTATTGCACCTTTAGGTACGATAAAATTCAGGAAATTATTCCCGGCATATAAAGACTTGTCGATAAAAATTTGCTCACCGGCATCAGCCCAATCTCCGTCATGGTTAAAATCGATCCATGCATTCAGGAATGCGTCATCTACGGAGGCTTTTACAGCCACTTTACAAGGATTACCAGCGGAAATGGGCCACAAGAAGGTAACACCGTCCTCATCGTTGGGAGCACCAACAGGATTCAGGTCGTCGCCCGTAGCATCGGCATTGGGTTGTCCGTCACCCTCGGCATCAACAGTGTCGCCCAGAAAGGTCAACCCATCGATAATGTGTCGTGCACCGTCGTTGGCAAGCAATGTGGGATACGGATCATCGGGGGCATCGCCAAAGTCAATTTCACCTTGTTCTGCGAGAACTTCGATGAGATAATCTTCGGTCTCGCCGTCATTAAATTCACCATCCCCGGTCCAAAAATCACCTACCGGGACATCCGTTAATGAAAATCTGGCCCAGACATAACCCGGATTAGGCCCGATAAGGAACCCTGTTCCGGCGGGAACCAGCGAAGAGAAAGGACCATCAAAACCGGCCGGGATGGGATAATCAACCAACACGTGTTCGGGAACCATAACCGTTCCGCAGGAACTGAAACCGCTCCATTTCCCGTCACGGTTCCAGTCGATCAACACATTGAAGTAAACCGTTGCCTGATCGGGCCTTGTGTTATGAATGTCAATATCAATATTGCCGCCCCAGATGGCATTTTGGCAGGTATAACCCAAAGCATTGCCATTGGAAACAGCACACGGAGCAACACTTTCGGAGCCCACTCCACCTATAATTGTATAACCGTCAGGAATGATCAAACCGGCGTCACTATCAGCAAAGCATTCGTCCTGATTGTACGAATTGGGATTGAACATCGGACATGCACCGGCGTTTCCATCCGGTTCAAAGTCAACAAGAGGGCCGAAATACGAACCGAAATTATTATGGGCAATGTACCCGGAAACAGCGACATTCATACAAGTGGGAAAGCTTCCGGCCATACCTAATGAAGGATAAGCCAATGCGCCTTCGGGAGCATCACCGAAATCCAGTTCATCTTGCGGGGTGTAATCGGATGTAACGATAAAGGCCATATCACAATGCATTCCCGGTTCGGGATTAGGCCAGTATATGGGTTGCCATTGACCGGAACCATTATCCACAGCAGGGCAAAGTATTGTTTCGAACCAGCGGTTGGCCATTTGCCACTTCCATTGTACATCGGGATCATCGGTAAATGCCGTAATATCCAGCCAATACCTTTGTCCTTCTTCCTGATAGAACGGTTCGGGGAGGAAAAATTCATAATAATAAATGGTATCACCATCGGCATTCACCATACCGGTATTCATCTCCTGAATGGTAAACAAAGGCACGTCAAATCCCATAAACTCAGGATCAACGGGGATACAATCACTATCATAGTGGAAACTTAAATGGAATTGATTCAGTCCCATTCCCTTCCAGTTATTTTCGTAAACGCCCCACCAGTGAATGTCGGTAACCGCTCCGCCGTTGCACAGCCAATCATCGGCAACAGTTACATTATTTGTGGCATGTAATGCCGTCAGACCCTCATCGGGTAATTGTCTCCATTTGATATTTCCATACTCGTCAATATCAATCTTATAATCCTCAACTTCGCCATCGGAAGCCACACCGATGTAAGACAGTCCGGTTTGATGGCTAAAACGGAACCGGGCATATGTTGACCCGGGTATTGCACCTTTAGGTACGATAAAATTCAGGAAATTATTCCCGGCATATAAAGACTTGTCGATAAAAATTTGCTCACCGGCATCAGCCCAATCTCCGTCATGGTTAAAATCGATCCATGCATTCAGGAATGCGTCATCTACGGAGGCTTTTACAGCCACTTTACAAGGATTACCAGCGGAAATGGGCCACAAGAAGGTAACACCGTCCTCATCGTTGGGAGCACCAACAGGATTCAGGTCGTCGCCCGTAGCATCGGCATTGGGTTGTCCGTCACCCTCGGCATCAACAGTGTCGCCCAGAAAGGTCAACCCATCGATAATGTGTCGTGCACCGTCGTTGGCAAGCAATGTGGGATACGGATCATCGGGGGCATCGCCAAAGTCAATTTCACCTTGTTCTGCGAGAACTTCGATGAGATAATCTTCGGTCTCGCCGTCATTAAATTCACCATCCCCGGTCCAAAAATCACCTACCGGGACATCCGTTAATGAAAATCTGGCCCAGACATAACCCGGATTAGGCCCGATAAGGAACCCTGTTCCGGCGGGAACCAGCGAAGAGAAAGGACCATCAAAACCGGCCGGGATGGGATAATCAACCAACACGTGTTCGGGAACCATAACCGTTCCGCAGGAACTGAAACCGCTCCATTTCCCGTCACGGTTCCAGTCGATCAACACATTGAAGTAAACCGTTGCCTGATCGGGCCTTGTGTTATGAATGTCAATATCAATATTGCCGCCCCAGATGGCATTTTGGCAGGTATAACCCAAAGCATTGCCATTGGAAACAGCACACGGAGCAACACTTTCGGAGCCCACTCCACCTATAATTGTATAACCGTCAGGAATGATCAAACCGGCGTCACTATCAGCAAAGCATTCGTCCTGATTGTACGAATTGGGATTGAACATCGGACATGCACCGGCGTTTCCATCCGGTTCAAAGTCAACAAGAGGGCCGAAATACGAACCGAAATTATTATGGGCAATGTACCCGGAAACAGCGACATTCATACAAGTGGGAAAGCTTCCGGCCATACCTAATGAAGGATAAGCCAATGCGCCTTCGGGAGCATCACCGAAATCCAGGTCTTCACCACTACAATCTCCCGGTGCCCAGCAAATATGGTTGAAATCTCCTTGCAACAAAAAATTATTACCCCTGATATCAACTGAGAGCCACTCGGGATTATAATCCGCGATGTTCCATGGCACGGGTATTGCTACCGGTTCGGTAATCAATCCGCTAAAAGTATATAAAGTTACCGACCTGACAATAACCGATTCCTCATAAGCCGGATCCATCACATCCTCAGGCAGCGGAGGCTTGTCCACCTCGGGCCAGCCGGGCCATTCCGGCGTTGTCCAGTTCCAAACGATCTCCACATAGCTTTCCATATTCGGGTCGCGGGGTTCCACAATCATCAACCCGTCAATTAGTTTTTCCCGCTCGATGGCAATGGGATGATCGTAAAACCAAACATTGGTCCACTCAAAGTTGGGATAAACATACCAGGTACTGTTGTTCCATCCGGTTCCCTGATAATCCTCAACCATCCCGTTACCATCAATGGATACAAGAAAATTTTCATAACGTATCGGGAAGGGCAACAATTCAATCGTTGTACCTGCCGTTGTTTGCAAAACAACCCGTTCGCTAACAACCACATCAAATTCACCGGGAATGGGCGACAGGGTCCATAAATCCGATGCATCAGATACATAACTCAGCGGGCTTAAACCCATTGATGCCGGGTCATACATATAAATATCCCCCGTATTTTGATCCACAAACTTGATCAAATAATTAACGGAGAGATTATAAATGAAATCTCCCCCGAAATCATCATTTTCGGTGATCTCCATTGTACCCGTGGACGAAGCATTGGGATTAAGCTCCACATACACATCGAAAAACGAATCGGGAGCTCCTGTTGACCAAGTTACCACAATTGGATCTGTGCTTTGAAAATTGAGTGCCGATATTTCAGTCGGTACACTTTGTGTCACAGGAAAGGGAGGATTGAATGCCGCATCGCTTTTACGCGGAATGGCAACATCAACTTGCGCATTTTGCGAACCGTCGGAGTTTTGTCCTTTAAGATAAACAATCCCATCAAAAGGGTCTGATCCGGGGCCGAAGAAATCAGCCGGAATTTCAGGATAATCACCTTCAGCACCAAATTTTAAAGTCCCGCAAGGGGAAGTATATTGCTCATCACCGGCAACAACAGTAACACTTCGGGTTACATCCGTAGGTTCCACACGTGAAGAGGGAGTATTTGTTGATTTCATATCAACACTTGCAAATTCGCCCCCACCAGAAGGGAGCATTATGGCGTCCGGGCCGTTATCCGGCCGCACCACTGTCTGGCTTGTGCCTGATTCCATCATCAGACCGATCATTACCAACACACTGATTAAAAGGAAAATTTTTTTCATAATTTGAAATTTTAGGTTAATGAAATTTTTAACTATTTAATTTTGAATTTACTGTAATTTTTCTTTGAAGAAAAAACAAAACTGATGACCTTCCAAAGATACATCATTTTTTGCTAAAAATCAAGCGTTTTTCTGATTTATTGAATTTTCACTGCTGTGAATGAACGATAATTATTCCTGTTAACTGATCATTTTTCGACTTTTTCATATTGCCTCCTTTCTTTGATTTATTGAATTTCTTTGCTGTTGTGATTTGCATAGGCCAATTTGCATGCCTTAATAATCGGGCCTTTTCATATTCCAATGAATATGCGTTTTTATGATCTGATTTTCTGCTTTTTACAAAAATTCATTTTTTTATCAGAGAAAATAATCAATCGAAACGGGGACACTATTCAGCATGGATTTTCCCCCATTTGGGTGAAAATTCGCAAAAAAAAACTCCGGTGGTCACCGGAGCCTTAATGGGATTTAACATCCCTCCTTCTTTGCTGTCAAGCATTTTTAATAATTGGTCAAGGGGTGGGGGGGAAAGATGGGTAAAAAAAATGTACTTAAATCATCATTATTAAAATGATTGGAAAGGGAAGCTGGAGTTACAAAGCAGAATATTTTTCCTGATATTATTATAGTTTTATTCTTTTTCATCTTTTTATGATTTTTACAACCGTTTCTTGTTTTGTTGTTTGGTAAGGAAAAAGTCAATTAGCGTGCCCGATATCTCAAAATCTTTTTAGCATCACACAGCATTGGATTTCTCTTAGCTGACACCCAATGTTTTACAATGTATTTATTTTTTAAAAAAATTATTTCCCAAAAAATAATGGGATCCATCAAAAGGGTGTTTTCACCCACATGGGTGAAAATTTACACCCACACCGGTTCAATTTGCTTGCCGGTAAATAAAAAAGCCCCGGAATAACCGGGGCTTCGATGATCTGAATCCTTAGCAACTTTTTCAGACTGGGCTAACGGATTATGATCTTTTTAATGACCGGACTTTGATGGCCTGTAAGACTCAAAATGTAACAACCTTCCGACCAACGCGACACATCAATGGTGATTGATGCATCAGGATCAAGATCATTACTGTAAACAACTTTTCCGATGGCATCGATAATTTTGAGATTTACGGGAACATTTTCCGTTCCGGTGGAATGTATATTGAGGTAATTGCTGGCAGGGTTAGGATAAACATCAACGGAAATGTTTCCAGGTGTTTCTTCAATAGCGGTTTTCAGTTGCATGACCGAGAGCCCGTTGGGAGTGAAAACTTTGTCGGGATCAGGCATGCCGGGATCAAAAGCCACATCAAGATCAAATACCTCGCCTGTGGATGGGCGGTATGCTTTGAAGAATAATTCTTCCCCTTTGAGCAAACCGTCGGTTTCTGCGGTGTACTGATCATCACCGAATGCAGCCAGCGCAGTGTTTTCGCCCCGGTAAGCCACGTAACCTGCGTTGATGCCTTGTGCATTGAATACGCCGATCACATCACCTTTTTCAAGCATCTGCCCAACACCTTCGGAAATGGCGATCAGATGTGTGTACGGAGTGTTGTTGTAACCGTTCCAGCTTTCGGGAAGAGTGATCTCAGGCTCCGGGTTAACCGGACCTGCACCGGAACCTTTAGCCGGATAAGTGATGGTTACCGTAGTAGTAACATAAACGATATAGGCTTTACCGGTTTCAAGCGTTGTGAGGGTATAGATCGAAAATGCAGGCCAGTAAACTTTATTTCCGCCGATCTCTTTGGCAAGGACAACACCCGGCACACCGAGAATGGTTGATGCAGCTACATTGTTTGAGCTAAGCACCGGAATAACATGCCAGCCGGGGTTGAGGACGATGCTCCTGTTGGTAAGCGACGACCCGGTAATATTGAGTGTTACATCTTTGTTGACCTTTACGACATATCCATCGTACGGATTCCATTGTCCGAGGGTGTTGATGCCGGCTGTGGGCCAGTAAACTCCCGAAAGATTCAATAAGATGGTCAGGTCACTTTGTACGGCTTTAAAAATGGTATCCAGATTTTTATCTGCGGGGTCCAGATAGCTTGACAAGCCGTTCCACCCTTGCGAAATATTGATCGTTTGTGTTAAATAGGATCCCAGTGTCGTTAACGCCGATAATCCGTTGTCATAGTATTTTCCGTCATAGTTGGGTAATGTCGGGTCATAAGTTACCGAAACGGGATAGGCTTGTGCATTGCTCCATGAATAAACTTTCCAAACAAAATTTTCTCCATTGGCAAAGCCTTCTTTCACCGAAGGTGTCGTTGGATCATCCCCGTATGCCGTCAGTGCAAGGTTGTTCACCCCATCCCAGATAACATATCCGCCGCAAACAACATTCCCTGCAAAATCGGTATGGAAAACACCGATCACATCGCCGCTGTTCAACGGGCTTCCGTTTACGGTCGGATTGACGGAAACCGGAATTGAGATCACATGCGAAAGATTCGTGATGTTGTACCCCCAGTCGGGAGGCAACACTTTTACGGTACCCGTTTTGGTGTCGCTGCCATAAGCATTGGTCACCGTAAGTGTAACCTGATAAACACCGGGATTCAGATACATTACCAGCGGTGGCATTTGACCGTTATGGTTTGCAGGGTTGCCTCCTGCAAAAGTCCAGTTCCAACTGTTGGGACTACCTGTTGAAATATCAAAAAACTGAATGGGTTGTCCTGCATAGATCAGGCTGTTGAGGGGAGTGAAATCAGCTTTTGGCGTTTGCTGGCTTCCCGGTGTAGCAAATAAGGTCAGGGCATCGATATCATCCTGGAAAGGTTCGGTGGTATAGTCAAGCCACATACCTGTCAAATAAGAGACATACAACTGACCGGGCAGCAATCCGCCGGATTCATCAAGTGGCGTTGTTGGATCGTCCTCGTCAACACTGAAGATCAAAGCGAAGGCATCGCGATTTTGCTGGGGATCGAATACCCATGCAAATTCGAAAGCGTCAACATCCGTTCCGGGGGGTAATCCAATGTCCGTCTGAGCATTGATCACCTCGACGGCCTGCCCTGCCGTTGCCAGATAAATACTTCCCGGATTCAGCGGAAGACCGCTATTATCTGTAAAAACAGCTTCGTGATCGGCACTGAAATAGACGAGTGCCGTATCATTGAGTTCGTATGGGACATCAAGCGCATCCACATCATCATCGAAATCATTTGGATTTGGTGCAAAAAAGTCAGGATCGGGAGCCAGGTTCGGATGGATGGGAACTTCGTTATATTTTGGGGTGATGCTCCAGATTTGTGCCTGATTCGGAGCAACGTTGTTAAGATCGACTTCAATAATTTCATCTTTGTTCAATTGCTGGCCGTACAGGGCACCGTTGCTCGAAAAGCCCATTCTCGGGATACTTCCCGAAGGATCAGTGTAAGGAAACATATCATCATCATCAAATGAGATGTAAATACTATCCGGATAATGAATGTAAGGATCGTTAAATTTTGCGGTCGAAAGTGTATCCATTCCAAAGACAAACTGCTGCAGATCGGTAGCGATAAGGTCAATGCCGTCCATATCAAAGAAATTAATTTTTTCCTGTTCGATGGGTAAACCCGAGAGGCAGGGAGCTCCTGTTCCGGCAACACCACCATCCGGCAGCGGATCAACAACGAATGCCTGAATGTCGTCGAAATATCCGTCGGCGCCGGGCAACGGCATATATGTACCGTTAAGCAAGTAAGCATCACCCGGGTCGAAAACTTCGTCATTATCCTGTGCCGGATCGCTCAATTCTGTATCCGAACCGATGTCAACCGAAAACAGCATGTCGAATGTCGGTTCGGGGATCGCCTCTTCAAACCTTACAAAATAGTCTTCCACCTCACCGTCGGGAGCCTGACCACCAAACCCGATATTTTGAGCCGTACTGTATCTGAACCGAGCATAGGTCCAACCGACATAAGCTGTTGCAGGAATTGTAACAGACAAATTGTGAGTGCCCGATGAAAGCGAAAGATTGACAAATATCTGTTCACCGGCATCGGCCCAGTCGCCATCCTTGGTAAAATCCATCCAGCCCTGTAAATAGCCGGAACCGGTAACGGTCACCGTTATTGAAGCCGGAGTTCCTACATACATCGTCGGGAAAAGCACTCCATCCTCATCATCGTTAGCCGGGGGATAAACCAAATCGAAATCATCCCCATTGCAGTTAATATGAGGCTGTCCGTCGGGTTCGGTATCTACCAAAACACCTAAGAAAACAGATGGATTTGCCGGCACAACATGGCATGCTCCGCCACTGGCCAGCTTTGTCGGGTAACTTGGATCGGGGGCATCGCCAAAATCATAACTTTGTGTTTGGGAAACGGGATACATATTGAATATTGCACCCTGATAATAAGTGAAATTATAATACGGATTCAAATTGGTCACAAGGTAATAACCGTCATAACTTCCGCTCCATCCCATGTTGAAATGGAAATAATTGTTGTTGTTATATCCGTCGCAATTAAATTGGTGTGCGGTGTTATTTCCATCCCAACCGTAATAAATCAACGGCCTGCTCTGGTCAAGTTCGGCTTTGAGCATACTGATCCAGGTACTGGTAGAATAATTGTTTTTCCATTTCCAGCCCAGTGTCGAAGAATAATTGAAATTGTTTTTTAACGCATTTTCGACATCGGTTGCCCAATTCGGTCCGAACGGAGCGGATCCCGTAGGGCCGTAATTCATATTTACCGACACACCGCAATGAAACAGCAGTTGAGCCACTTCAAAATTTGTGGTAGATATTGAATTGGGCATCAGGGCATAATTGTAAGTTGTTGCCCCGAAATTGGCACTGATGGTTCCGTAAGTCGAATGGGTGTACGAATTTGAGCCTGTGCCGGTAGTGGGATGCTGCCAGTATTTAATTACCTGAGCCATCGAAACGGCAGCACATCCTGCATAGGCATGTCCGCCGGGACCTGCAGCATCAGCGGGACATTGCTGGTTGTAATACTGGTTTTGGTTCCATGTTGTGGTTAACAACGGTGATACCGCCTTGTATGCCGGAGGATCAGGATTGAATTTGCCGTATTGTTCCCATGCCGTTTCAATTTCTTTATCTCCGTCAAGATTTTGTTCAATCACTGCCGTGATTTGATCTTCAAACGAAGCAAGCATCAACTCCACGGCCGGCGGCATGTTCTCGCCCGTCCATGTTCCGGAGGTGCTGTAACCCAAAACCGGTGTTACGTTGTCATCTGCCGCAACGATCACAAAACCATCGTTGCTGTTGATATTGAAGACATAATAAAGTGCGTTTCCATTTAAGGATTCGGTTGTAAAAAGTTGTGGTACAATTGCATCGTATACAATAGGATTTTCATTGCGGGAATTTTCCCAGTAGAAGTTTTTTCCAACTGTTTGTGCATCTTTTACCTCGACATGTTCTGCAAAGAGACTAAGTGAGATTGCCAACAGTAAAATCAAGCTGATTGTAAATTTTTGTGCTTTCATGACTTTATATTTTTTTAAGTGAATAAATTAAGATTTCTTTTTGCTGATAAAGGTGGTTTCCAATGGTGTGCCAAGAACATTCGGTAACGTTGGATATAAAAAAAACAAAATATGTATCAAACAAGGACACAGCCGGTTAGAGCGATTTTCTTTCGGCCGTAATTACAAATTGAGTTGAAATTTCGAATGTTGAAGCGATAGGATAAATCACCTATGTGGGTGAAATTACCGGATATTTTCACCTGTTTTTCATGCAAATATGATACTCCGGTCAATCCGGGCATTGGCCCTTTGCATTCATTGCCGGCAGGTCAGGGATGGGCTAAGGATCTTTTGCCGGACCGAAAAGGAAAGCATTTTCAACAATGACTCATTATTTCAATAAGGCAACCTTTTGCAACCGAATGCCGGTTTCCGTTTTAATTTTCAGGAAATAAATCCCGTTGGGCAAACCGGAGATATCAATGGAAGTTGCTTGGGAATTCAGCGCTTTGTTAAACATCAATTTGCCACCGGCATCAAAAACAGAAACTTCGGTTGCGTTTTCGGTATCAAGGGTAACGATTCCTGTCGAGGGATTAGGGAAAGCGATGATATTTTCATTGTTTCCGGTCATTCGATTGATTCCGGTAAAGATCACATCATGGCTGTAGATCTGGTATCCGCAAATGCCGTCGGCAAGATAAATGTCATGTTCATGGGCCGTCACTCCCAGTCCGAACACACCGCTGGGATAGTAATATCCTTCGAGCGCCGGTTGTGTAGGATCGTTCACATTGATCGCCTGCACTCCGCCCAAAATGTAACATGCCGCATAAACGTATCCGTTGGCCACATCAATGTTGTAAACCACATCCATCAGTTCCTGATAAGCAACCGTTTGCGGGTTGAGCGGGTCGGTTACATCAATCACCTCGACAGCTCCGTCCGCATCGGCAAGGTAAACAAATCCGTACTTTACTTTGATGCGCCAGCTTTTTACGGATTGCTGCTCAAACCTTGAAACAAACTGTGGGTCTTCGGGATCGGAAATGTCGAAAATGTACAGGCCTTTGGTATCATCGTCGGGGAAAGGTTTGTAATCAATAAGGTAAAGGTAATCGCCTTCGATGGCAATATCGCTCACATAGCACCACTCTTCGCCCGGAACGGCGCCGTTGTACCAGCCCATTCTCTTGGTTACATAAGAGGGATTAGAAGGATTGGAGATGTCGATCACCACAAAGCCGTTCCACCATTCGCCGATGAAGACGTAATTTCCATGGATCAACGCTTCCTGGGTCAGCAACTGATTGGGAAAATA
>JAOZMX010000175.1 GCA_029934065.1 Bacteroidales bacterium | reverse complement strand
TCAATAATATTTGCTGTAATGTGCCGGATCCACTATTTCACGGTATTTGTCAATCACCTTTTTGAAATCGTCCCATGCGTCGCGTTTCAGGTTGGGGTTTCGCAGCAGTGCCGAAGGATGATAAGTGGGCATCACGGGCCGGTTGAGCCACAACCCCCAGTTACCGCGTGCTTTGGTGATCATCACATGGCTGCCGAGAATAGCTTTGGTTGCCACTGCACCCAGGGTGACGATGATTTTCGGGTTGACCAGCTCGATTTGTTCTTCAAGGTAGGGCAGGCAGGCAGCCTGTTCCTCGGGCAGGGGGTTCCTGTTTTGCGGCGGGCGGCATTTCACGATGTTGCCGATAAAAACATGTTGTTCACGTGTAAATCCGCATGCTGCCAGAATCTTGTCCAGCAGTTGTCCCGATTTGCCCACAAACGCCACGCCCGATTTGTCCTCTTCGTAACCCGGTCCTTCTCCGATGAGAAATATCGGTGCCTGCGGATTTCCGCTGCCGAATACCGGGAGTGTCCTTGTGCGATGTAAGGGGCAACGTGTGCACGCGGTTACCTCGTTTTTCAGTTCATCCCAACGTTGTGTGTTCATTGTGTTTTGCTTTTCGGTTCGATGTATTGAATGATCTGTTGTATCTGTTCCGGAAGGAACCACTTTACCTTGCCGTCACGTTTGAACCATGTGAGTTGTCTTTTGGCATAGCGCCGTGTATTGGTCTTGATGTTTTCTACGGCTTGTTCCAGAGATATTTTTCCGTCCGTGAAGTCGAAGATCTCGCGGTATCCGACCGTGTTCAGTGCGTTGGTGTGTCGAAAAGCCGTGAGGCTTTTTACCTCTTCCACCAAGCCGTCCTGAATCATCTGATCCGTTCGCCGGGCGATGTTTTCAAACAGTTCTTCCCGTGGACGGTTAAGGCCGATTTTGATGATGTTGAAATCGCGTTCCCGCGGCGTGTTCCTGCGCAATGAAGTAAATGTTTGCCCTGTGCTCAAACATACTTCGATGGCCCGCATCAGGCGATTGGGATTGGCTTTATCCACCTTTTCGAAATATTCCGGGTCGAGTTTTTTCAGTTTTTCCTGTAAAAATGAGATTCCTTTTTCGCTGTACCAGTTTTTGATTTTGTCCCTTAATTCGGGTTCCGGATCGGGCAGATCGTCAATACCGCGGCAAACGGCATCAATGTATAATCCCGAGCCGCCGGTCATGATCACATACCGGTGATTGACGAACAATTTATCCAGCAGGCTCAAAACATCCGTTTCGAAACGCGAAACATTGTAATAATCGCTGATGGAAAGATGGCCGATGAAATGGTGTTTAACGGCGGCAAGCTCCTGTGGGGAGGGGGTGGCAGTGCCGATTTTCAGCTCACGGTAAAACTGCCGCGAATCGGCGGAGATGATCTCCGTATCGAAATGTTTTGCAAGGATTATGGCAGTTTTGGTTTTGCCGACGGCTGTGGGGCCAAGAACAACGATCAGCGTGTTGGTAAGGTCTTGGTATGGGAGTGGGTGTGTCAAAGAAAAACAGGTTAGTAATCAAATTCTTCGCCTACCGGTTCATCGTCCAGATCGCCGCTCAAGATGGAATTGAACTCTTTCAGAAGTTTTTTCTTCAGCTCTTCGGGATCATTCTCGATTGGTATGTTTTTTTGAAGGTTGAGTTGTCCTTTGCTCAAGGTAACTTTGGGGTATTTTCCGTTGTTATGGTTTTTCAGTATTCCGATCAGCTCAAGTTGGAATGTTTGCAGTTGTAAAAAGTCGTATTCGTAAATCAGCTTTTGCCCTTTCTCGTCCAAAAACTGCTCCAGCTTGGTTTCGTCCATCACGAAAACAGTTTGCACCTGGTCGTCCCTGTCAAGCTCCTCATCCGCATCACCCGACATGTCTATCAGAGTGATCTCCACCAGCTTATCCCAGTTGTCGCTGGTGATGTGGAACGAGGCCAATTCTTCCCCGTCAAGTTTCAGGGTTTTAACAATTACATCATGAAGATCCTTAAATGTCTGATCTGCTTTAATTTCGATCTCTCTGACGACATCATGCTGGTCTTCACATTGCAATCTGAATTTATAAACTTTCATTTTTTTGAGGTTTTTTTTTAATGTTTTCAGTAAATGAGGATTCAAAATCAAATCAAAATTAATACTTTTTTCATTGAAATACCGGAAAGAAAAATTTTATTTCTTTTTTTTCAATCCGAGTTTTTTCCCCTCTTCGAGCATAAATGCAAAAGCATCATCGAAGTCGTTTTTGATTTTACCGTCGAGGATGGCTTCCCTGATGGCTGTTTTGATGATGCCTACCTGTGGCCCCGGTTTGATGTCGAATGTTTTCATGATCACTTCACCCGACACGGGAGGTTGCCAGTTTCGCAGACGGTCTTTCTCCTCGATCTCCACCAGTTTTTTCCTGACGATCTCAAAGTTCTTTTTGTATTGCCTGATCTTTTCCGGTATCTTCGACGACATATCGGCATCGCACAGCGACATCAGGTCGTCGATGTTGTCGCCGGCATCGAACAGGAGCCTGCGTATGGCCGAATCGTTCACATAGTCCTGCGAAAGCACGATGGGCCTGTGGTGCAGGGCAACCAGTTTTTGAACATACCTCATTTGTTCGCCCATGGGAAGCTTGAGCCTTCTGAATATCCCGGGAACCATTTTTGCCCCCGTAAATTCGTGGCCATGAAAAGTCCATCCCGTACCGTCCACCCACTTTTTAGCAAGCGGTTTGGCAATGTCGTGCAGAAGTGCTGCCCATCGAAGCCAAAGGTTGTCCGATTTGGCGGCAATGTTGTCCAGTACGATAAGCGTATGATAAAAATTGTCTTTGTGGCCTTTGCCGTCTTTGTATTCGGCTCCTTGCAAGGCGGCCAGCTCGGGAAATATCAAAGCAAGCAATCCCGTTCGGTACAACAATTTAAATCCGACGGAGGGTTTTGGCGAAAGGATGATTTTGTTCAACTCGTCGGTGATTCGTTCGGTGGAGACGATCTTTATCCGTTTGGCATTCCTTGAAATGGCTTTGAGACTTTCGTCCTCGATGGTAAAATCCAGTTGGGCGGCAAACCTGACGGCGCGCATCATCCGTAGCGGATCGTCGGAATAAGTGATGTCGGGGTCCAGTGGTGTGCGGATAATTTTGTCCTGCAGGTCCTGCAATCCGTTGAAGGGGTCGGTAAGTTGACCGAAGTCGGACTTGTTCAGGCTGATGCTCATGGCGTTGATGGTGAAATCGCGCCGCTTCTGGTCATCCTCCAGTGTTCCGTCTTCCACAATGGGTTTGCGCGAAGTACTGCGGTAGCTTTCTTTGCGTGCTCCCACAAATTCAATTTCCCAATCCCTGAAACGCAGCATCGCCGTCCCGAAATTTTTGAAGACCCTGACTTTGATATTCTCTCCTGCTTTTTCAGCTACCTTAAGGGCCAATTCGATGCCGTGACCTTCCACAACCACGTCGATGTCTTTGGAAGGATGCCCCAGCAAAAGATCGCGCACAAAGCCACCCACCACAAAAGCTCTGCATCCCAGATTCCCTGCCGATTGGGTTATCAAAGGGAAAACCGGATTTGACAAATATGCTGCAAGATTTTGTGTTTGATTTTGCATAGCGCCGCAAAACTACAAAATACATTGCTCGGTTTGTGATTTTGTCCGCAGTTTTCCGGGTTTTAATGTTTCGGTTTACGGCCTGTGATTTTTTGTCCGGGGAATGGTCAAAAAATGTATTTTTACCGTCGAAGAAAACAAAACGACGTATGAAAACCATTGAAATTTCAGGACGGCGGGGGGTGTCGAAAATTTATGCAGGAGAATCTGTTACCCGTGTGGGGAGGTATTTGCCACCGGAAAATGTGATTGTAATAACGGACACCAAAGTCGGTGCGTTGTACGGGCAGCATTTTGTGCATTATCCCACGATTTCCATCGGGCGGGGTGAGCAGATGAAGTCCATGGATACGGTTGCGTATCTGATAGGCAAACTACTGGAACTCGGTGCCGACCGCAGTACATTTATTCTTGCCGTCGGGGGCGGGGTGGTTTGCGATATCGCGGGTTTTACGGCATCGGTGTTTATGCGTGGTGTTCGCTTCGGGTTTGTCCCCACCACGTTGCTGGCACAGGTGGATGCCGCCATTGGCGGTAAAAACGGGGTGAATTTCGATGGTTACAAAAATATTGTCGGTACGTTTCGTCAGCCCGAATTTGTCTTGTGCGATCCCGTTTTTCTGAAAACCCTTCCACCTGCAGAAATGTCGAACGGGCTTGCCGAAATGGTGAAGCATGCATTGATTGCCGATGCCGGAATGTTCGAAATGATGCTTGCCGAAGGGGAAAACCTGCTGGAGCCGAAAAACGAAATTTTACATGAGATGATGGTACGGTCGGTGGAAATAAAGGCATCGGTGGTGGAAAAAGACGAACGGGAAGAAGGGGGACGGCGGAAACTGAATTTCGGCCACACTTTCGGCCATGCCATCGAGAAAGCGACGGGATTGCCGCACGGTGAGGCGGTGAGTATCGGGATGGTGATTGCCGTACGGTATGCGGTGGGTAAAGGTTATTTAACTGATGACGATCTGATGAAGGTAAAAAAATTACTTTCCGCATTGCAGCTTCCCGTGGAGACGGATGGAGATGCTGAAAGGATATTTGAGGCGCTGCTCATGGATAAAAAAAGAGAGGGCGGAGCCATTCATTTTGTTACGTTGGAAAAAACAGGCCGTGCCATTGTGGAAAAACTGCCCGTTGAAGAGGTTTTAAAAATGAAAATCAAAGCATTGTAAAGATGGATGTTCTGGTCTCGCCATCGGTATTAACGGGAACGGTAAGGGTTCCGTCATCCAAAAGTCATTTTATAAGGGCTGTTGCGGCGGCAATGTTGTGCCGCGGGCGCTCGGTAATCGTTCATCCTTCGGCATGCGACGATGCTGTGGCCATGCTGAATGTGGCTTGTGCGTGGGGAGCGAACGTTACCGTGGAAGACGACCGCATTCATATCGAAGGTGCTCCGGTTTATGACGGAGAAGGGATTTTTGATTGCGGTGAATCGGCATTGGCGGCAAGGATGATGCTGGCTATCGGAGCGCTTCGAAACGGGAAAGTAACCGTTACCGGAAAAGGTACTTTGTTGAAACGGAACCTTGGTGATGTTGCGGGAGTGCTGAAACAACTCGGAGTCAGGGTAGAGAATGAAGGGAATACTTTGCCGGTGAGGGTGCAGGGCCCGATGGCGGGCGGCAAGGTGGTTGCGGACGGGTCGCACAGTTCGCAGTTTGTTTCGGGCTTATTGATGGCCCTCCCGCTTGCAAAATCCGATTCGGTGTTGGTGGTTAAGAATCTTAAAAGCCGCCCGTATGTTGACCTGACGCTGGATGTTTTGCATGCTTTCGGGATAAAAACGGAAGTAACCGATGGGGATGTTTTTTATATCAAAGGAGGGCAGGCTTACCGGCAAACGACGATCAATACGGAGGGCGACTGGAGCGGCGGGGCTTTTTTGCTGGTAGCCGCAGCCATCAAGGGTATTAGGCTGCGTATTGAAGGACTGGACGTTGCTTCAAAACAGGCCGATAAAGCCGTGCTGGTCGCACTTAACAGGGCAGGGGCGAGGATTGAGCATACCGAAGGAGCCATTATCATCGGTGCATCCCACCTGAACGGTTTTCATTTCGATGCCACCCATTCGCCTGACCTTTTTCCGCCGCTTGCCGCGCTGGCGGCTTATTGCAACGGGAAATCGGTGATTAAAGGTGTGGGCAGGCTGAAGCACAAAGAGAGCGACCGGGCTGAAGCCCTCGTAACGGAATTGTCGAAACTCGGAGTGAAAATTGCAATTGACGGCGACGAAATGATGATCATCGGTTCGGAAGTGACCGGGGGAACGGTTTCATCTCATCATGACCACCGGCTGGCCATGGCTGCGGCAGTGGCCGCTCTGGGTGCCGGGGACGATGTTTTGATAAAAGATGCCGGTTGCGTGTCGAAATCGTGGCCCGGATTTTTCGACCGGCTTCGGGCGCTCGGTACACCGGTAGAGATTCAATAATTTTTTTGCCGGAAATTTGTTTTTGAAAATAAATATATCGTATATTTGCGATTGACTATGGAAAGGACACTGGAACATATTGATTATGATGATGGGACCGAGGAACTGGCACGGTTTGCCAAAGCATTAGGTCATCCGACGCGTGTTGCCATCCTGAAATACCTCGACCGGCAATCCTGTTGTTTTACGGGTGACATTGTGGATGTTTTTCCGCTGGCGCAATCCACCGTTTCGCAACATCTCAAAGAGTTGAAAAATGCGGGTTTGATACAGGGGAATGTGGAACCTCCCAAAGTGAAGTATTGTATTAACGAGGAGAACTGGAAACTTGCCAAAACGATGTTCTCGGATTTTTTCGGAGAATGATTTTTTTTGAATAAATTCATCGTCTATTTACGATAAACTATAACATATAAATTGATCGCTTTATGGAAATAAAAATTTTGGGTACCGGCTGCCCCAATTGCAAAAAGCTGGAAAAAGCAACAATGGATACCGTAACAGCACTCGGCCTGAACGCCACGGTTTCGAAAGTCGATGATATCATGAAGATTATGGAATACGGCATTTTGCGTACTCCCGGACTGGTGATCGACGAAAAGGTAGTGGTAAGCGGCAGAGTTCCTTCAACCGAAGAGCTCAAACAATTGCTCATTAACAGATAAAGCTATGAAAAAGAAAAGAACCATTACAACATTGATTTTCGGAATGCTCCTGGGAGTATTTTCGTTTTGTCATGCACAAACAACCACGGAAAACCCGGGAGAGGAGGGCGCTTCTTTCGTTCAAACCGAGGTTTATTATTTTCATTTTACACATCGTTGTGCAACCTGCATGGCGGTGGAACGCGAATCGAAAAAAGCATTACACGAGTTGTATCCCGAAGAAATGAAATCGGGTGATATGACTTTTGTTTCGTTGAATCTGGACGAAAAGACCAACGGCCCACTGGCCGAGGAGTTAAAAGTTTCGGGACAAACATTGCTGATTATCAAAGGCGACAAACGAAAAGACCTGACCAACACGGCATTTATGTATGCCCGGACAAATCCCGAAAAGTTGAAAAAAGCCATTAGCGAAGCAATTGAAAAAATGTAAACGGGATGGAATTTTTAACTTCCCTGCTCGAAGCGTCGACATTCCCGTTATCAACGGCATTTATCCTCGGATTGATGACCGCCGTAAGCCCTTGTCCGTTGGCAACAAATATTACGGCTATCGGTTTTATCGGCAAAGATATCGAAAACCGCAACAAAGTGTTTTATAACGGATTGTTTTATACACTGGGGAGGGCTTTGGCCTACACGCTACTCGCTGCGATTCTTATGTTTGGTGCCGACAAGTTCAAAGTGTCAGGGT
>JAOZMX010000174.1 GCA_029934065.1 Bacteroidales bacterium | reverse complement strand
TTTATATACACAATTAATCCCCCAACTAATTGGTATTTTGTTTTCTAAAGACTGGTTTTTCAGAGTAAATTACCTTTTTTAATTTTTCCGAATTGTTAATAAATTCTTCAAAATCGCAGCTAATGTATTAATTAATTTTAATAAAAGTCAAGAAAAAATTGAATTATTTTTTGTATTAAAATACTCATAACTGTATTTCAACCAATTAGAAATGAGATTTTTTTACCTGTTCAGGGGTCTGATTTTGGGAATTTAGGAAGGCAACCAAAACCGTGCCATTTTACTTTATTTGCCAAATTATTTATCAAAAGATGTAACCAAAACAGGGGTGGTTTTAACCAAATATTCAGGCATTTTTATCTCACCTGAAAACTCAGCGGCCGGATATATACTGCATATCGCTTTTTCTTATTGAATCGCCTTTTTTGCTTAAATAAGCGAATATTTATTTATATCCGGCATTTAATGAACAATATTTCATTTTACCGGCATTAACGGCTTAAGAAAACAAAACGGGAATTAAAACCAACCGAACACACCATTGGGAGTAATATCGAGGTAGCGATACCAGGTCTCCCCCATCAGGATGTTCATAAACCAGCCGATGGTGATCATCGTAATACCGTATTTGAATGTGTCGGTCATGCTGTAGTGGTCTGTTTCGTAAAGCAGGGCGGCGGGTTTACTGTTGAAAGGAAGGGCATATACATGTTCGATAAGAAAGGCAACGGGAAGGGCAAGGCTCAACGGATTGTAGCCAAAGCGAACGGCCACGCCGAGGGCAATGGGTACAAAGATCATGGTTCGCATGGTCTTGGACTGAAAAACCAGTGCACTGTAAACCATGGCAAAAGTCAGAATAAGGTACAAGACCCAAAACGGTGTGTCGGCACCCAGGCCCAGTGCATCAAAGGTAGCGTTAACGGAAAGTGAGGGCAGGTCGGTGGCTTTAAACCCGGCGCCAAGCGTATAAGCCCCGGCCGAGAAAAGCATCAGGTGCCACGGGATGTCCACGTCGTTCCACTTAACGATGCCGATACGCGGCAGCAGGGCAATGATGGCACCGAGAAAAGCAACTGCCGTCGGGCTTATCCCGTGGTATTTATCGGTAGCCCACAGCACCAAAATGGAGATAAAAAGTACGGCGGCCTTGATCTCCTCAAAGCTGATCTTCCCAAGCTTGAGCAATTCTTCCCTCAGGCGCTCCATACCTCCCGGTATCTGCGGTACACGTTCCTCCTTTTTCAGCGGAAAAAAAATACGGGTTGCCACAAGATAGCCGACAAGCATCAAGCCGATGGCAACGGGAAAGTTGGCCTTCATCCAGTCGGAAAAGAAGATATCAGTTCCCGTGACGCCGGCAATAAGCGAAGCCGCCAGCAAATTCGCCCCCGACCCCGTGAGGAATCCACTTGCTCCGATATTGATGTAGAAAAGGTTTTGCAGGACAATATTGCGTCCGAAATTGTTTTTGTTATCGCCGCCCCGTGCCCCGTAAACGGCAGCGATCACCATGAAGATCGGCAGAAGGATGGCCGCTTTGGCCGTGGTTGCCGAAATGAATGCCGAAAGCACAACATTGATAAAAAGAAAACTTAAGAACAGAGAAGACGAGTGCTTGCCGAAATGCACGATAAACCAAAGTGCAAACCGCTTGGCGAGGCCGGTCTTCACCAGCATGCTCGCCAGGACAAACGACATGATGTTCAGCCACATCACCTTGTGGCCAAGCTGTGCATATGCTTCCTTTTCGGTCAGCACACCTGTGAGCACAAGGCTGATGATAATGATGAGCGAGGTAAGATAATTCGGAATGGCCTCGGTCATCCACAACACGATGCCGAGGGCAAAAATGGCCAGCATGGCAATGTTGATCCTTGAAAATTCCGCTGCTCCTCTGGCATTGAAAATCTGCTTTGCATGGTCACTCAACGTGGAAGGATCGATATGAACCAAATAGCCGGGCTGGACAATAAAATAAAGCAGCAGGAATACAATGATTGCCAGCGGCCCGCCAATCAAGGCAAGGAACGATTCGAATTTCGATTTGGATCGTTTGGGTAACTTTTCGATCCGGTAATTGTTCATGTCCAGGGGATCGAAACCATTTGCCGTTGTCAATTTGTTTTCAGACATATCCATCCTTCCGTTCTTACGGTAATCAACCAGAAAAAAATTGTATTCCTGCTGCGATCGTATTTATGAAAAGCAAAAAATCCGTCCTGTTATTTACTCCAGTTTTTATACGGATTTTTCATCAACATCGAATTGAAATATTTCACGTCGCCGGTAACCTCTTCACCCAGCCACTCTGGTTTTTCAAAGTGATAGTCTTCGCTGGGGAGTTCAATTTCAGCCACCGTCAAGCCCTCGTTGTCGCCGTAAAATTCGTCCACTTCAAATTTCAGTCCGTCGCCGGCGGGAACGATGTAACGTGTTTTGTCGATCACACCGGGCTCACAGATCTTCAGCAACTCTTTCACCTCTTCAACGGGGATCTCTTTTTCCCATTCATAGCGGCTTGCGCCCGATTCGTTGCCGATCCCCTTGATGGTGATAAAGCCTTTGTCGCCTTTGATGCGCACCCTAACGGTCCTTTCGGGTACCGATGACAAATATCCCTGTGTTATTCTTGTTTGCTTGGTTACAAAAGGCTTAAAATCACCTTTGACCAAAAATTTTCTTTCGATTTCCTGTGCCATTTTTTTCTTTTGTTTATTTGTAAAACTTCATTTCCATACCGGGCACCGCCCGCGGCCTTCATTAATTTGCCAGCGGTTTGTCAATCCAGCCGATGACCCGTTTGATGGCCTGGAGGTAGTTGATGTTCTCAACCCCTTCAAGTTCCAGGTCTTTGATGGTCTTTTTGATGTCCCCGATTTCCGTTGATTCCGAATTTACGGTCACAACAGAAGCTCCGTTGATATACACCACGGCATATTCGCAGATGGTATCGTTCACCATGTAACCATAGCGTTCTTTTTCCACTTTTACGGCCTGCAGGTCGGGATGATCTTTGATGATGCCGAGGAATTCGTCCAGCGAATATTCCGCTTTGTTCAGTGCCGGCATTTCAACCTTAAAAGCAGGGAAGACTTCCTTTTTCAACGTTTCGGCTTTGATGGGAAATTTACCTTTCATCAGCGGGTTCCATTGTTCCAGGCCATCCACCTCTTTTACAAAGGTTTTGATATCCATTTTTCCGTCCCTGATCTTGGTGTTGTTAACGTCGTTGGTTTTGGAGAGGATGTAGATCTCTTCCGAAAAGCGTTCCCATACTTTTTTGGGAACAGGAACAGAGAGCCTCGACATGAGGTATGCCGTTTCGTCAAAATCCCTTCCGAAAGTCCTGAACTCGAAGCGTGGTTTGGATACTTCGCCGATTGATAATTTTTCTTTTGCCATTTTTCTTTGATTTATTTTTATAATTTTTAATGTTTTCTATTTCCAGTGTTCGGGCAATTCCGCCAGCCCCATCACCCGTTTGAGCGCCAGGGGATAATTCACGTTTTCCGTGTCCGGATCAATGCCCAGTTTTTTCCTGGCTTTCAAAACCCTTTCGGGGTCTTCGGCTTCAATGCAGATGGTTTTCAAAAATGCACCGTTAACAGTAATTTCGGCGATTTCCGTAATGCACTTGTTAACAGTATAGGCATGACGTGTTTTTTTTACGTAAGCCACCGCCAAATCGGGATCGGTACAGATCACTTCGTTGAGCAACTGCTCCAGGGTGTATTCCTCCCGTTCGAACACAGGGCTTTCGATACCCATGGCGGGAAAGACAACCGTGCGTATCACATCCGCCTTCAGCGGGAACTTCCCCACAAGGAACGGATTCCACTGTTCCAGCCCTTTGTAGGTTTGTTCCAGCTCTTTGATGTCCATCACCCCTTCTCTGATCTTCAGGTTATTGGTCGTATTGCCGGCCGTGAGAAAATAGATGGACGACATCTTGCGTGTTTTCTCCTTTTCGGAAATCTCCTTTATACGCTGTTCGTAAGGATCGAGATCAAGCCCGAACATTCTGAACTCAAATCTTGGAGCTGTAGTTTTCATTTCTCAATGATCTTATAAATGTACAATTTGGCTTTATCGTCATTAACAAGATAAACCATCCTGTTGGCCGGATCGATGGCTACTCCTTCGAATTTATCAAATTCCAGTTTGTATTGCGTCAATACTTCGGCATCGATATTACATTCGTACAAACTTTTCGACTCGTCACTGACAATCCAAAGCCGGTTGTTTGGTTTATCAACAAAGACCCCCGAATAATCATCCGCAAAATTCAGTTCCGTTTTACGGGTAATGCCGTTTTGTTCGTCCCAGATGATCAATACGCCGGGCAGGTCTTCGTTCACCATATAAAAATTGTTGTCATCAACATTGTACGACAAACCTTCGAGGCCTTTGTTCTGGGTGCTGCCGCCTGTACTGATCTCATGGCTTTCCTGTTCGCTGCCGTTGTCATAATCCAGAAAGACGATTTTTCTTTTGCGCTCTTCAGCCACAGCCACTCTACTTTGACCGGCATCGTAAGTCACGCCTTCGGGGTCATCTCCTTCATATTCCAGCGTTCTGATCACCTCGCCCTGCAAAGTCGTCTCATAGACCTTTTTGGTGTTGTCGCTCACCATGAGCAAGGTTTCGCCTCCGGGACCGAACGACAATCCCGAAGGCTCGGGAAGGTCAAGGTCGTAAACATTCAACAACTGAAGTTCTCCCTGAGGATGCTCCGGTGGTGCCGGCGGCCCGTCGTTGTTGCACGAGGATGCCATGGCTGTAGAGAGCATCACAAAACCGGCCATTAGTCTGATACTTTTATGAAACAGGGTTTTTAATATCATTTATCTGTTTTTTCACTGATTATTATTCTTGTGCCCGGATGGGAAGATATCCCGCGGTTGCTTACACAAAACGGCACATCCGGCAATTATTGTCCTTCCGGGTTATTGCGTGCTCCCGGTGTGGGAGGTCTGTCGGTTGCGGGATCGAAGATGATCCAGTCGGCGGCGCCGTCGCTGTCGCGGCCAATGGAAAAGTCGGTGGGCGGAACCGGTAAATCGCAGCCCGCATCGCAATAGGTGTACCCTTCTTTGATGGTGAGGCCGTCTTCCGAAATGCCGAAAGCCTCGCCGCCGCTGCTCAACTTAAAACTGGTATGCAAGCCCTCGCCGGTGCCATCGCATATCAGCAACAAAAATCCGTGGGGCGGAACCGTAGTCAGTTCCGGGTTATCTGTCGGAAGCTGATATTGCGCCGAATCAGCCAGGTCGTCGGTAACATACCATCCGCCCATGTCGAGGGGTGTTTCTCCGGTATTGTAAATCTCGATGTAATCGGGGTAGTCGTCATCTACTCCCGGCACCAGAGTAGTGTCGTTGCTCACCATCACTTCATTGATGACAAGGTCACCCACTACTGGGCCTGACCCTCCGTTGTTGGGAGCATCGGGAGTTTTAACCGCCATCACATCCCACGCTCCCGTACCGTCAACTGTTCTCCCGAAGGACTTATCAATTTCCAGCCCGTTGAAGTCGCCCGATCTGTCAACTTCGGTTTTGGCGGGGTCGTAAAGAACAACATAATTGTCCTTTGAGGCGCTAAGCCCGAAACTCACATAGATCACGCCGTTGCTGATCTGTGTGGGCAGATCGTCGCCGTTGGCATCGGCAGCCCCGCAAATGATTACAAGAAAACCGCCCGGAGCAATCTCGGTAGCTTTAGGATTTACATCGGGAATCTGTTGATACGCACTGTCTATTCCCGGCTTGTCGGTGATCCACATCCCGGCAACATTTATCGTTTTCGTGCCTTTGTTGTAAAGCTCAACCCAGTCGGCCGGACTGCCCGACTCATCAATAAAATAAGGATTGGCCGTATCTTTGGTTATCAGTTCATTCAAAGTAATACCGCTATAATCCACCGGTGGCGGCGGCGTGGGTTGCGGCTGGTCATCCTTTACACATCCCGCAATAAATATCGCTGCCATTATACCTGCTAAAAAATATTTTTTCATTTTGATCACGATTTATGATTTGACATTCATTCTAATTATTAAAAATCAATTTCCAACCTTGCCTGCAAGATGCTGAAATCAATCCCGCCTTTTCCCGTGGGGGTAATATCGTTGCCGTTTTCGTCAACATTCCAGGTGGGGTATTTTCCTTTGCCGTTGGCCCAACGGTCCTGATTAATGTACCAGTAGCCCAGCATTATTTTAACATTATAGTTGATGTAGTAATTGAGCGCGATGGCATAAGCTTCACCGGCTCCGCCCTGAAGATAAGGAATGTCACTGCCGTCTTTGAAACTGTTGGTATTGAGATACGAATACCTTAAAGCCACCTCAAAAGCACCTTTTTTGTTGTTTCTGAAATCAATTTGCGAAAATTCTGCCTCACCCATGTTGTAATAGTAATCGGCGTTGTTGATCAGCCAGGCACCATAAATGAAAAAGCCGTTGATACCGGGTTTGTCTTCGCCGGCAGGTACTTTGTCCGTTTCCCTGTAAACCGTGCCGTTGAAATACTCACCGCCGATCTTAAAGTTCTTCACGGCATAAGCCACTTCAAAATTATAGATCACCGCCGATTTGGAATCTTCGATAAAGTCGGTATCGATGTATTTCTTTCTGTTGATGGTGGTTTCCGGTCTTGTTGCAAAGCGGAAGCTGTTTTCGGGATCGCCCAGTTCGGGAATCTTCGGTGTGCGATAGGAACCCGAGGCCCCGAAGTGAAGCACCATTTTATCTTTTTTGATGGCAGCCCATGCTGCACGCGCCGTTGCCGACCATCCCGAGTTGGTGCCATGCTTTTTGTTTTCATCCTGCATCAGGTCGTTGGCAACAGAGCTGGAGAAAAACCCACCTTCAAAGAAGTATTTGTTGCCGAACCTTCTGTAGGAAATTCCCAGATGGCGCGAAGGGTCCATCTTACACACCATCGGCCTTTCGATAAAAGTAAGATAACGGGATGTGGTGGTCACCTCCATGGAAAAAGGTTCCTTGAAACTACCGGCTTTCACCTGCCAGTTTTTGCCGATGTAGCGGATAAAAGCATCTTTGATATCCACTTCGTTGTAAGCAAAATCGAAATCAATCTCACCTCCCCAGTGCCCCCACAGGATGGTTTTCATGGCAAAACGCATCCGGCGGATGTTCACTCCGTTGCCAATCTTATTTTCATCGCCCTGATAGGTGTTGTCGCCAAAATAGGCTGCACCATCCACATACACACGGTTATCAAACCAATATTTAAACCGTTTGTCATCGGAGGTTAACATCAAAATGCCGTCGCGCGACTCCGGATTCAACGAAACCCTCACCCCTATGGCTTTTCCATAATCGTTTTTTACTTTTACGGCGGTCATATAAACCACCAGATCGGTGGGACCGTTCACTTTCTTGGTTTGTGTT
>JAOZMX010000173.1 GCA_029934065.1 Bacteroidales bacterium | reverse complement strand
ACTGCGGGAGAAAAGTAACAAGAAAAACTATCGGCGATGAACAACCGGCAACCTTATTGAATCAGCAATAATCAGGACAAAACGAGAAAGAAAAACCTCATCTATCCAAACTGTCCATTTATTCGATCATCTGAACATGGATATTCTTCAAAAAATTCCTCATTCGGAAAATTGAATTAATAAAAAGATAATTCACACGTTAATGCCTTCTCACAAAGTGGCTTTTTTTAGGCTTGTACTGAAAAAACGTAGGCACTTGGAAAGCGAAACTAACCAACATGTTGGTTTAAGTAAGAAGGCAAAAGGCAAAAGAAAAAAGTTATGGGTTACGGGTGGAAAATGGTTGGCAGGGGAGATAGCTATTTTTTTGAACACCGAATATTGAATTAGGAAGTTTTTTGGGATGGTTCAAAACATTGATTTTTTCTTTAACTGTTTCTACAAAAGATACCAAGCGGCAGCGCCGCAAAATATTTTTAGCATCAGCATGTCATACAAACCATAAGGTGCAGCGCACCGAAACAGAAAAAAAAGGCAGAAGGCAGAAAGCAAAAGAAAAAGTTATGATTTACGGGTGGGAAATGGTTGGCAGGGGAGATGGCTGTTTTTTTAAACACCGAATCCCGACAAATCGAGGACAGGTATCGAACACCGAATATTGAATGATGATGTTCCTGCCTGCGCTACCCCATGATCCCCTAAAGGAGAGACCCCACCCGCCACTGCGCCAGCAAAGGCATGTGGGCTGGCCAAATCTAAAATCTAATATCGTTAATCTGAAATCTGAAATCTGAAATCAACATCACATATCAAACATCAAACATCGTACATCTGATATCAAAAGGGTTTCGGTGCTACGCACCTTATGTTTTTACGGGTTGTTTCTTTGCTATAGAGATTTCGGTGCGCTGCACCTTAAATTGAGGAAAGCCAAACTGATAAACGGACTTTGCGAGCCCGGTTTACCGGGCGAAGCAATCTGTTTCAGCTTTGCAGTGTGTTTGTTAGGAGGTTACATCTAAAATCTTATATCGTTAATCTGAAATCTGAAATCAACATCACATATCACAAACATCAAACATCTTATCCCAACAAGTCGGGACAGGCTATCTGATATCAAAAGAAAAGAGATTTCCACACCAATACCTTCCCGCAAACCGATTTGGGCTCTCCTTTTTCATGTCCTGTTCATACCCGGTTGAAATGAGAGGAAAAATAATGTACATTTGCCGGTCAATAGACATCAATAATCAATGGAAAGAAATGAACTGAAAGAGCGGGTAGCAGCGTTAAATGACCGGTTTGAAGGTGCTGCGCCGGTGGAAATCCTCCGGCACTTCCTTTCCGACTTCAATGGTAAAATAGCATTGTCAACGAGTTTGGGCGCCGAAGACCAGGTACTTACCGAAATGGTTGTTTCCATCAATCCGTCGGTAAGAATTTTCACCCTCGATACCGGGAGGATGTTTCCCGAAACTTATGACGCCATTGAGATGACCAATGCCCGTTACAAGGTGAATATCGAAGTCTTTTTCCCGGATTACCGGCAAGTAGAAGAGATGGTGAGGGAAAAAGGGATCAATCTTTTTTACGAAAGCATCGAAAACCGGAAGTTATGCTGTCATATCCGCAAGATCGAACCGTTGAAAAGGGCGTTGGCAGGGCTGGATGTTTGGATCAGCGGATTGCGCCGGGCACAGTCGGTCACCCGCGAAAACCTTCACACTGTGGAATGGGACGAAAACAACAATATGATAAAGGTCAATCCCCTGATCAACTGGAGCGAAGAAGAGGTGTGGGAGTACATCAAACAAAAGAATATCCCTTACAACAAATTGCACGACAAAGGTTTTCCGAGTATTGGCTGTCAGCCGTGTACCCGCGCCGTAGAGCCGGGAGAGGATATCCGTGCCGGCCGCTGGTGGTGGGAAAATCCCGAAAATAAAGAGTGTGGATTGCACGTCAAGAAAGACTGACCACCCAGACCTTTTTTATTCCCACCGAATGGCTTTTACGGGACTGATCTTTGTGATTACCCACGACGGCACCAACAAAAACAAAATACATAAAACCAGTATTCCGATGTTCAGCAGCAATATGGGTAAAAATTCCAACTGTATCGGAACAGTGGAAACGTAATAGGATTGCTGATCCAGATGGATAAAACCAAAATATTGCTGGAGTAAAGCGAGGGAGACCCCAAACAGATTCCCCCAGAAAAGCCCCTTGCCGATGATATGAATGGCATTGTAGAGAAAAACTTTCCGGATGGAACGGTCTTTTGCCCCCAGCGATTTTAATATGCCGATCATATTTGTTTTTTCCAGTATCAGAATCAGCAGGGTGGATATCATGTTGATGACGGCCACGGCAACCATCAGCACCAGGATGATGATCACATTGATATCCTGCAGGTTGAGCCAGTCGAATATTTGAGGGTAGAGATCCTGGATGGATTCCGCATTCAGATGATATCCGATGGTATTGTAAACCGTCTCGTAGGGCTTCTTCATATGCCTGAAGTCGTCCACAAATACTTCGAATCCGCTCACCTGATCGTCATTCCATTTATTGAGTTTCCGGATGTGGCGGATGTCGCCGATGACAAACAGATTGTCAAACTCTTCCAGCCCGGTTTTGTAAATGCCTTTGATGACAAATTTTCTTCCGCGCGGACTGATCTCATCGGGGTTGATAAAGTAAATCCGTACTTCGTCACCCACTTTAAAATTCAGCTTGTCGGCAATTTGTTTCGAAATGAGAATGTCATCGGTTCTTTTGTCGGGATTGATAACGATCGGTTCACCTTCAACAATGTTCTTTTTGAAAAACGACCAGTCGAAATCGGTCCAGATACCTTTCAGTACAATTCCCTGTATCTGATCCGCCGATTTGATGAGTCCCGATTTGGTGGCAAAAACCTGAATGTGCCTGATGCCGGCCGAATCTTCAAGCGAAGGGTAAAACGGCTGGTTCATGCTGATGGGTTTGGACTCGAACGACCTGTTGAAATCGAAATTGGTAATACGGATATGGGCGGCAAAACCAACCACTTTCTCCGCAATGGCATCTTTAAATCCGGTGGTAATTGCCATCGACAGGATCATCACGGTAAGGCCCAATGCGATACTGATAATGGAAATGCGCACGATGGGACGCGAAAAGTTGCTTCGCTCTCCCGACAGGATCCGCTTTGCTATGAAAAGTTCAAAATTCAATTTGAGAATTTGTTTTTGTTGATGCAAATGTACAAAGAATTGACCTCCTTGCCTGTTTTTAGAAATATTCAATACATTTACACCCTGAAAAAAGATCAGGGTATGGCATGAGAAAAATAAAACTTTTGTTTTTTTTATCGGTCTGTTGTACGGTATTACTTTCCTGTGCCCAGGAACAAAGCAGGATCATTACCGGCGCGGAACAAACCGCTTTGTATTTCCCCCTTTTGCAGAACAAACGTATTGCCGTGGTGGCCAATCACACTTCGCTGATCGGGGAGACTCATCTTGTTGACTCATTGCTGGCAAGCGGGTTTCAGGTAGTGCGGATCTTTAGTCCCGAGCACGGATTCAGGGGAAACACCGGTGCCGGTCAAACCATTAAAAACGGTACTGATCCCAAAACCGGACTGCCGGTGATCTCGCTCTACGGGAAACATAAAAAACCGGTGAGCGGCGATTTGAAAGATGTTAACATGGTGGTGTTTGACATTCAGGATGTGGGAGCACGCTTTTACACTTATATCTCAACCATGACCTATGTAATGGAAGCTTGCGCCGAAAACCATATCCCGGTAATGATCCTCGACCGCCCCAATCCCAACGGGTTTTATGTGGACGGGCCTGTGCTGGAACCCGAATACAGTTCTTTTGTCGGGCTTCATCCGGTACCGGTCGTTTACGGAATGACCATCGGTGAATATGCGCAGATGGTGAACGGGGAACATTGGCTGGCCGACAGTCTGCAATGCAACCTGACCGTGATCCCGCTGAAGAATTACTCCCACGACCGTTTTTATGAACTTCCCGTCAAGCCGTCGCCCAATCTGCCCAACAAATATGCCGTTTACCTCTATCCGTCGCTTTGTTTTTTCGAAGGCACGGTGGTGAGCGTTGGGCGAGGCACCGGGCTTCCCTTTCAGGTTATCGGCCATCCCGGTTATTCCGGGGGCAATTATCAGTTTACACCGCATCCTGTTCCGGGAGCAGCCCTCCATCCCAAACTGGAGGGAAAAACCTGCCACGGGCTCAACCTGGTTGATTATGCCAAAAAGATGAAACAAAACCCTCCTCAACTGCATCTTCACTGGCTGATTGACTTCTACAAAGCCCTGAATGACAGTTCCGGATTTTTTAACGGGTTTTTCACCAAACTTGCCGGCACCAAAAAACTGCAGCAACAAATTGAATCCGGATGGAGCGAGGAGCAAATCCGTCAAAGCTGGAAACCCGCGTTGGAAACTTTTAAGGAGATCAGAAAAAAATACCTTTTATATCCCTGACGCTTTTCGGTTTATTTGCTGAATTTTTCGGGATTAAGCTGCGAAAACCGGTTTATTTTGTGGAGATAGTGGTCAAAGACAATGTTACCCTGATAAATTTTCGACACATTCTTGTGAGGGATCAACATCCGTTTGTACCGGTTTTTTTTGTAGGAAAAATAAAATCCGATGTGAGCCCGCAAAACGGCAAAAAAATGTTTGATACCGCCGTCAATAAGGAATTTGACCGCCGCAGCAAAGTCGAGGAGAAACCTGAAAAAGAATACGGGATAAAGTTTTCTGCGGGGAAGATTCTTGTACATCATGATGGCATTGTTGCGCATGTTGAAATAGGTTTTCCTGGGAGATGATTTGTTGAGCGAACCGCCGCCCACGTGGTAAACTTTCGACTTTCCGCAATACATGATCTTGTAGCCCTGATGTTTGAAACGCCAGCAGAGGTCGATCTCTTCCATGTGAGCAAAAAAATCCTCGTCAAACCCTCCTATTTCATGAAAACAGGAAGCCCTGACAAACATACATGCACCGGTTGCCCAGAAAACTTCCGTTATATCATCGTATTGGCCTTTATCTTCTTCAATAGACTGGAATATCCTTCCCCGGCAAAACGGATATCCGTATTGATCAATGAATCCCCCGGCTGCTCCGGCATATTCAAATTTCGTCGGATCGTCATAGGAAAGGATTTTCGGCTGACAGGCGGCAATCTTCTTATCCGATTCCATGACTTCGATAACCGGCTCAATCCAATGTTCGGGAACTTCCACATCCGAATTGAGCAAAACGTAATACTCGGCTTTGATATGCCGGAGTGCCTGATTATAACCTTTTGAAAAACCACCGTTTTCAGGGTTCCGGATCAGTGTAACATCCGGAAAATGCTGCTTGAGATATGCTACCGAATCATCGGACGAATCATTATCGGCTACAACCACTTCGGCAATGCCCCTGGAAGTATCCACCACACCCGGTAAAAATTTTTCAAGAAAAGACTTTCCGTTCCAGTTGAGTATGACTACGGCAATTTTCATAAATTAATTTAAAGGTAATTAACGAAAGTTTACCCGCTAAATTATTTTGAAGGACACAACGGGAAGAAAAAAACAGTCTGCTACCGCGGATAATTGTAATACTCACCCGATTGCCCGTTGTAGGTGTCGGTACCGGGCATTGTCAAACCCTGTTTAATTCTCGATAACTCTTGTTGCCAGTTGGCATTTTGTATTTCGCCGGGCACATTGGAATGTATCAGCTCATAGTCATAAGTGGCAAGATTGGGATTTGCAAAAACAAACTTCCTGTTCGCCATATTGTTAAGGGAATAATAGAACCATATCTGGTAAGGTACCGAACCCGGATCGGGAGCTTGTACTCCGCCGTTGTTGATGGTCATTCCCGAGGCACTGGCATCAAAGGGCCTGTCGGTGATAGTGTTGGGCGGGCCGTATTTCAGATAGATATGACCTCTGTCGGTCTCGTAGCCTTTTTTTCCTTTCTTCCCGGGGTACCCGAATTGATCGTCTACAAATTCAACTGCAATCAGGTAATCATTCCAGGCGCTCTCCGGATCAAGGTTATTGCGATTGAGCCAGAAACTCAGAAAAAATCGCTGCATTAAATCCAGTTCGGCACCGGGCTTGTCAATCTGATATTTGATGAATTGCATCTCGATATTCGAGGAGATGGGAACAAGACAATGAATGTATTCCATCAAAGTGTCCATGTTGGTAATCTTTGAAACAAAAGAGTTTTCAACACTGATGTCCGAGATGTCGGCATATTGGGGTTCCACATCCGGATTGCTGCGCTGAATGAACATTTTGTTCGATGCCTTCAGATGGTTTTCTTTATCGCGTACTTCTACAATAAGGTAATAATTTCCCGACGGCAGGTAAGTGATGTCAAAATCGGCAAAGAGAACATTGACCTGCTGGGCCGTCTCGCGCTTAAATCGTGAAAACTTCTGCAAATGCTGTTTGTTTTCATAATTCTCAATGTAATAATTCAGCAAAAACTTTTCCCCTTCACCCAGTACCTTTATTGTATTGTAAACTTCAACATAAAACTGAAGGTGATTGATGGCATCGGGATAAAAATTATAAACATAAGGAACCAAATCCAACCCGCTTTTCGAAAGGATATTTTCCTGGGTTGTTTTGGAATACGATTCGATAAGTTCAATTCCCGAAACGGATATTTCGTCCTCGGGAAAATCGATCTCTATGGTCTGGGTTGTTTTGAATGGCGACATATCGCTGTTCATGTCCTCAATCTGTATCTCGAAATCATAAATACCGTTGGATAAATTAAAACGCTGCTGATCAAGAAAATTGAAATCAATATTGGTCGTGTCTTCAACTTCCGGGCTCGAAAGTTCGTATTTGTCAAAACTCTTCACTTCCCCGTCTTTGCTGAAAATCATGGTTACTTCAATACTGCCCTGAAATTTTCCGTTGTCGTTTTTGATGAAAACAACACTTGAGCCCACTACCGACAGGTATGTTTCCAGATAAGGCCCGTCAACCGGGGAATAAAACTTGGAATAAAACAACTGTGCTTTTACATAATCACCGGCGGTAATGTTTCCTGATATCAGACTAAGGAGGAAAAACAGCGTAAATGTTAAGCTTTTCATAATGAATTTTTTTGCTGAATAATATCGACACAAAATTAACATAAAAAAGATGAAAAATCGGTAAAAAAAAGATTTTGGTGCCAACAATAAAGTTAACGGTGATAAAAAGAGGGAAAGAGCCTCTTCGGATTTGAAAATTAAATTTGCAGAAGTGAAAAAAAATGTATTTTTGCCGCCCCAATACGGAGAGTTGGCAGAGTGGTCGAATGCGGCGGTCTTGAAAACCGTTGACCTTCACGGGTCCGGGGGTTCGAATCCCTCACTCTCCGCCTCCGCCCGCCGAAGTCCGGTGATAACCGGACGAAGGCGGGCTTAATTT
>JAOZMX010000172.1 GCA_029934065.1 Bacteroidales bacterium | reverse complement strand
GATTACCGCCTTCGCTAAAGCTACGGCGGGCAGCACAGAAAATACTTCATCATTCATTAATCAGTGTTCGATACTTGTCCCCGATTTATCGGGATTCGGTGTTCAAAAAAAAACAGCCTTCTCCCCTGCCATCCACTTGTCAACGCTATTCAGGCATTGTCAACTTTTGCCTTTTTACTTTTGCCTTCTGCCTTTTTACTTAAACAAACCGGTTAGTTTTGCTTCACAAGAGGCTATGAAGTAAGGAGAAAAGATCAGGACAAGATCGTTTCACTCACGCACCAAAGCATATCAACCGATCACCTGCCCACAACTGCAAAACTTACTCGGTGGGTATCCTTGTTTTTTCCAATACTTTATAAACAGGATAAGGATAATAGCCCCTGCCCCACTGCGGCACGAGGTAACGATCGAAAAAATTCCATTTCAGCATGCCGTCGTCCGAAAGCGGTTCCAACAGATAAGCAATGACATTGCCCAAAGGTTGTGCGGTACGGATGACCACCGTATTTTTCCTGAATTCTTTCGTCCCGGGAACGGCATGTCCCGTAATGCGGTTGAGGTAGTGTCCCTGAAACAGCCTCGGTGCAGGTTTGATCTCGTCAAACTCAAACCCTTCCACCTCCAGTGTAACATCTCCGGCAAGATGCTCCACCTGTACACCGTGTTCCTTGAGAGCCTCCAAAACTTTTTCATCCGGAACGGTAATCAGGTAAGCATAAGGAAATTTCACGCTTTTTGTGGGGATATAATCGGCAAAATAGGGTACGGTAACGGTGCGCTTGCGGTCGCTGCGTTTGTAGCGCCAATATCCGGCAGCACCGGGAATGGTATCGGTTTCATAAGCTTTGATCGTAATGGGCTCCGGCGTGGGAACACCTTTGTATGCAATGGCGAACGAATCGGTAACTGCAGGGTCAAGGCCGCGGGAAACCGTCAGCTTGTCGGCTTTTTCCAGCATCTTTTTTATCTCCTTTCCATGTGCAGCAGCGTATTCCACAATAGACACCAGCAAATGATACGATCCGTTGACCCTTGTTTGAAAATCGGCATACACATAATTTTCGTTCAGGATGGCAAGTCTGTTTCTGATGCCCACATAATTCACCAGAAAACGGGGTTCGCTGGCATACATTGTCCATCCTTTTTCCATCTGCATCCGGTCGAGGAATTCCCCGTAAAAAACATTGTCCACCTTGTATTTATTCTGCAAGGTTTTCGACACCTCCGGCATCATCTCATCCCTCATGTAGTTGATCAGGGCGCGGTCACCGTTGGGATTCATCATCCAGGTAAAAGTCACCGGCTCTTCGTGATACGATCCGTTTGTAGTATGGCAGTCAACCGTAACGGCCGGATCCCACACATTCAAAATATTGGTCACAACCCCTCTGATCTCCGGTGTTTCCAGTTTCAGGGCGTCGCGGTTCAGGTCGAGATGTTGTCCGTTGTATCGTACTCCCACACCGTTCACGGGCCCGTTCTGATTGGTACGGTGCCGGACATCTATCTTATCGTTCCCGTCGGCATTCAGTATCGGAACCAGCAGGAGGATCACATCATCAAGCAATCCCGGATATTCATTATTCAGGATATCCCTTGCCAGCATTTGCACAGCCGCCTTTCCCTCCACCTCTCCGGCATGGATGTTGGCCTGAATATAAACCACGATCCTGCCGTCATCCTTCAGCCCGGAAGGACCGGCAGGCAACGGATCGGCCAGTATCAGCAACGGCAGCTTTTTCCCTTCCGCCGTCACGGCAAAGGTATCCACACGCATCAAAGGAGAATCTTCAAGCACGCTGATAAACCGCATCACATCTTTATAGGTGGATGTGGAGGTATAATCCGAACTTTCGGCAACTGTTTTTACATCATATTGCGCCGATGCGCCGAGGAACAGCAAAACGAAAAAAAGAGACAGGATTAATTTCATGTGTTGATAATTTTGTGAATTATTGAATCTTTGACAATTGGTTTTGTCATGGATGTTTATCATTTCTAAATTATTTTTCAACAAAATTAAAGAAAATTGCATTTCACCATTGTTCCGGTTTTATAGAGTTTAAAAATTCATTTAGTTTTGCTTAAATTTTAATTGAGAACTTATGAGACATTTCACCATTCCACTTGCCATCCTTTTCTTTGTTCTGATTTCCGGTAATCTTAAAGCAGGAAAAGAAAAAGAAAAAAAGGATAGTTTGCTGACCTCACAAACATTTTCCGGACTAAAATTCAGGAGCATCGGCCCGGCTTTTAAATCGGGAAGGATCGCCGACATTGCCGTTCATCCCGACAACCGGAACATCTGGTATGTAGCTGTCGGATCGGGCGGCGTATGGAAAACCGAAAATTCGGGCACAACATGGACTCCGGTTTTCGAACACCAGCCGGTATATTCCATCGGCTGCGTTACCATCGACCCCAACAACCCGCACACGGTATGGGTTGGAACGGGTGAGAATGTGGGCGGCCGGCATGTGGGTTTCGGAGACGGGATTTACAAAAGCGACGACGACGGACACACCTGGGAAAATATGGGGCTGAAAGAAACGCAGCACATTTCGAAGATCATTGTTCATCCTTCAAACCCCGATATCATCTGGGTGGCGGCACAGGGGCCGTTATGGAACAAAGGTGGTGAGCGGGGGCTCTACAAATCCACCGACGGTGGGAAGACGTGGAAAAAAACCCTCGGCGATGATGAATGGACGGGCGTTACCGACATTGTTTGCGATCCGCGCAATCCCGACCGGATGTATGCGGCCACATGGCAACGGCATCGCAATGTAGCCTGTTATCTCGGCGGCGGTCCGGGAACGGCCGTTTACCGTTCGGAAGACGGCGGCGAAACATGGGAAAAGCTGACAAACGGTTTACCGTCGTCCGACATGGGTAAGATCGGCCTGGCCGTCTCACCCCAGAAGCCCGATGTCGTTTATGCGGCCATTGAGCTCGACCGCCGTACCGGCGGCGTGTTCCGCTCGGATAACAGAGGCGCCTCCTGGGTCAAAATGTCACAGGCGGTTTCGGGAGCCACAGGCCCCCACTATTACCAGGAGCTTTACGCCAGCCCGCATCAGTTCGACAGGATATACCTTGTTGATGTACGCATACAGATCTCCGACGACGGAGGAAAAACCTTCCGTCGGATGAAGGAGGAATACAAACATTCCGATAACCACGTGATCGTTTTTCGCGACGACGATCCCGATTATTTACTGGTGGGAACCGACGGCGGGTTGTACGAAAGTTACGACGGGGCCAAAAGCTGGCGGTTTATCAGGAATCTGCCGGTGACACAATTTTATAAAGTAGCCGTTGACGACGCCAAACCCATTTATCACATTTACGGCGGCACGCAGGATAACGGCACACAGGGCGGATTGTCGCGCACACTGAAATATTACGGCATCACCACCGATGACTGGGACATCATTATGGGTGCCGACGGTCATCAACCCGCCACCGAACCCGGCAACCCCGACATTGTCTATGCCGAAACGCAGGAAGGTTACCTCACGCGTATTGACATGACCACCGGCGAACGGATGATCATCCAGCCGCAACCCGGTGAAGGAGAGCCCTATGAACGTTACAACTGGGATGCCCCGGTACTGATCAGCCCCCATTCGCCCACGCGCATTTACTTTGCTTCGCAACGTGTATGGCGTTCGGACGACCGCGGCGATACATGGAGACCTGTTTCGGGCGATCTCACCAAAAACCAGGAGCGATTGTCGCTGCCCATCATGGGCAAAACATGGAGCTGGGACGCCGCATGGGATGTCAATGCCATGTCGAACTACAACACCGTCACTTCGCTGGCCGAATCGCCGTTGCAGGAAGGCCTTATCTACGCCGGCACCGACGACGGCTCTATCAATGTAACGGAAGACGGCGGAAAGACCTGGCGCACCATCGCCGTGGATAAACTTCCCGGCGTTCCGGCCACCGCCTTTGTCAACGATATCAAAGCCGACCTGTTCGACGCCAATACCGTCTATGTTGCGCTGGACAACCACAAGTTCGGCGACCTGTCTCCGTATCTTTTTAAAAGCACCGACAAAGGCAAAAGCTGGAAATCACTCCGCAGCAACCTGCCGGATAAAACCATTGTATGGCGCATGGTACAGGATCATGTAAAACCCGGTCTGCTTTTTCTCGGCACCGAATTCGGTATTTATTTTACGGTAAACGGCGGAAAACAATGGATCAAACTTACCGGTGGTTTGCCGACGATCCCGTTCCGCGACCTGGTCATTCAGCGGGACGCCAACGACCTGGTGTGCGCCTCCTTCGGCCGTGGTTTTTATGTGCTGGACGATTACAGCATATTGCGTGAGGTCACCGAAGAAGTTCTGCAAAAAGAGTCCGCTCTGTTTTCGGTAAGGGATGCCTGGTGGTACATTCAGCAACTGGGCAAAGGCAAGCTGGGTGGCAACGATTTTCTGGCGCCCAATCCGCCCTTCGGCGCCGTGTTCACCTATTACCTGAAAGAGGGATATAAAACCAAAAGGCAACTGCGACAGGAAAAGGAGAAAGAACTGATCAAAAACAACGAAAATGTTACCTTCCCGGGCTGGGATACGGTGGAAACGGAAAGACGGCAGGAAGCCCCCATGATATGGCTGACCGTAATGGATGAGCACAACAACACGATACGCAAGATCAACGGCCCTGTCAACAAAGGACTTCACCGGATAGCGTGGGACCTTTCCTACCCTGTTGACATGGCCATCAACGCCTGCGACGGAAAAAATCACTCTTGGGGAATGACTCCGATGGTGGCTCCGGGAAATTACAAAGTAGCCCTGTCGAAAGAAATTGACGGAACGGTTACTCCGATGGGTGATACGGTGATGTTCAAAATAATACAATTGCAAAAAGGAGCTTTGAAAGGAGCCTCACCCGGGGAAACCGTTGCTTTCTGGAAACAGCTGCGGAAACTGCAAAGCGACCTTTCGGCAACCTCACTGGAGCTGGACAAAGCACTGAAAAAAGCCGACGCCATGAAAACAGCACTTTCAAGAGCAGAAGCTCCTCCCGGCGAAACCGATAAAAAAATCCACGATCTGAAACAGGAACTGCTGACACTGGACGAACACCTGACGGGCAACCGGTCGAAAGATGAAATCGGAGAGAAAAACAATCCCACCATAAGATCGAGAATGATTGCAGTGAGGGAGAATGTGAGCAGCTCCACCTACGGCCCAACCCCTTCGTGCCGAAAAAATATGGAAATCGCACTGAAGGAGTTGAATGCCCTTAACACCAGCTTGCAGGTGATCACCGGCGAAAAAATACCGCAACTGGAAAAAGAACTGGAGGCCATGGGGGCTCCACCGATAAAATAAACCGTTTGACAGATAACCGGGATTGTTTGGTAAAAATTATTGATCGCAAATACGTTTTCCTGTTGAAATATTATTGTACTTTGATGAAAAACAAAACCATCGTTCTGTACAACCGGCTGCAGGCCGGGAAGGCTAATTACGTCACATCACCTGCTTCGATAACGTTTCCCGATTGTCAGGGGCAATAATTTATCCGGGAGGTTTGAAATTTGAAAAAACACAATAAAATACCCGTTGTCTGGCATTTATCGGCGCTTCAAGTTGGAGAGAAAACCCTGTTGAAGGGTGTTTTGCTGAAACGCAAACCATTCTCCTTCAGCAAGCCAACCGGCAATTTCGTCAACCTGATGAAAGTGATAAAATCCTATTTCATCGGCGTTTATGCAAACAAAGAACTTCTGCTGATGGTAAATGATGAAACCATGAGCATCACAACAGATCAATACGGAGGTTTTTCCATCGTTATTGACGAACCCGTAACAACGGTACCCGAAATAGCAACGGCCAATCAACAGAAAATTGAAATCATACAAAAATACCCGATGCTTTTTCCCGACCCGAAAAATGCTTTTGATGTCATCTCGGATATTGACGACACGATCATGCTCTCCAACACCGCCAGTTTTTTGAAGCGGATCGGAACAGTTGCACTCGTCACTCCGCATAAAAGAAAAACCGTACTTTTCACACAACAACTTCTGGAAATCGTCAGGAAACAAAACATCCGCGTGATCTACATTTCCAAAAGCGAAAGCAACCTGCTGGGCATCATCACTTCATTCATCAACCATCATCAGTTGCCGCGGGGGCCGCTCCTGCTTACGCCTTACCAGCATGCCGGTCAATTATTCCGCAGTAAAAAAGGAAAGAATTTCAAGCTGAACAACATTCGTTTTATCATCGAAAACTCAACGAATAAAAAATTCATCCTTTTTGGCGACGATTCGCAAAAGGATATGGATATTTATGCAAACATTGCAAAACAATACCCCCACAGCATTGTTAAGATCTACATCAGGCAAACAAAAGCGAAAGTTAGTAAACGGCAGCAACAGAAATGGGAAACACTGAAAAGTATTTTCCCCGGGTCGGTTTATTTCAATGATAAGACAAATATCCCGGAAGCGTTGGAAAACCTGGGGTTATTAACCCACGGTTCCGGTGAGGATGTTGCCGGTGTCGCAACAAAAAACATCAGCCTATGAAACTGTTATTTGTGATAAATCCGATCTCGGGCGGAGTCAACAAAGGCCCTTTCATGAAAAAAGCCCGTGCAATTTGTAAAAAATACGGGATTGATCATCATCTTTTTAAAACAACGGGAAAAGATGACGAAAATCGCCTGAAAGAAATTCTGGCAACTTACCGCCCCGACAGAGTTGCTTCCGTCGGCGGGGACGGTACCACGCTTTTCACATCCGTTGCGTTGCTCGGTTCCGGCCTCCCCATGGGCATCATCCCGCTTGGCTCGGCCAACGGAATGGCCGTTGAACTGAATGTAAATCCGAAACCCGAAGAGGCCCTCAAGGATATCATCATGTCGGAAGTCATCGGAAACCTTGATATGGTCAGGGTAAACGACAAATATTACTCGATCCATATCGGCGATGTGGGATTGAATGCACAGATCATCGAAGCCTATGAAAAGGACAAAAACCGCGGAATGATCACTTACGCCAAATACTTTATCGAAGAGCTGAAACAGATCAGGCCTTTTGATGCCGCAATTTCATTCGGCGGACAAACCATCCGCGCAACGGGCATAATGGTAGGCATTTGCAATTCGAGAAAATACGGCACGGGCATTCCGCTGAACGTGGAAGGAAATCCCATGGACGGCAAATTTGAGATCGTTGTGGTGGAAAGAATAGACATCAACACTTTGATCAAAGCGGGTCTGGCAAAGTTTAACGAAAATTTTCATGACAGCCAGAACGGCATTGTGATCAGCACCGATAAAGCGGAAATAACCTTTGACAAGCCAAGACTGTTGCAACTGGACGGAGAAGCCATCGGAAATTTCGATCATCTGAAGGTGGACATCATGCAAGGTGCGGTGAAGCTCATTACACACAACGACAATCCGTATTTGCGAAAATATTCCGGCGGAAAGCC
>JAOZMX010000171.1 GCA_029934065.1 Bacteroidales bacterium | reverse complement strand
TGAAAAGAAATTACATCAATACCAGTATAATAAAGATTATTAATTCTCAAAATTTTTTGCATTATGAAAAATCTTACGTTTTTTTTGGCATTTTTAGTATTTGGCCTCCCCGCTGCTTACACACAAATCCCTCAAGCCATTAAATATCAAGCTGTAGCAAGGGATATGGAAGGAAATTCATTAAACAATCAGGATATCTCGGTTAAGATTTCGATTTTAACCGGTATCGGCGAGGTGATTTACAGCGAAATTCACCATGTATCTACCAACGAATTCGGTTTGTTCACCCTTGAAATCGGACAGCCCGATGAGGTTTTACTTGGTGATTTCTCAACCATCCAATGGGGCACGGCCGACCATTTTCTAAAACTGGAGATGGACGAAAACGGTGGCGAAGATTACCGGTTTTTGGGAATATCACAGTTTTTGAGTGTCCCGTATGCTTCAATCTCAAATTCACTGATATTAAGCGATGCCAACGGGAACAAATATCAGGTAATGGTTGACACAAGCGGCAATTTGTTTACAACACCGGTTGAAACCGGATGGCAATGCGGAATGCCGTTCATGGACCAACGGGACGGCCGGGCTTATCCGACCGTCCAGATCGGCGATCGGTGCTGGATGGCCGAAAACCTGAACTATTACACCGACAACAGCTATTGTTACCAGGACAATCCGTCTTATTGCGACGAATACGGCAGATTGTACGACTGGTTTACGGCAATTACCATCTGTCCGGCCGGCTGGCATCTGCCTTCCGAGATGGAGATCGAGCTGCTTGAAGGAGAAGCCGACAGTCAGTATCCCCCGGGTGATCCCATCTGGAATAACAGCGGCTGGCGGGGATTTGACGCAGGGAAGAACCTGAAGTCCACATCAGGATGGAACAACGGTAACGGCGTTGACCTTTATGGTTTCGGATTTTTGCCCGGCGGAAAGCGCCTGAATACGGGTGGCTATTCCGGCCGTTTAAGTGCCGGTTACATTTGGAGTGCCGACGAAACAAACGCTACGATCTCATGGTATCATACTTTGTACAACAACCACGATGATGCGTACAAAGGAACCAACGTCAAAGAAACGGGAATGTCGGTGAGATGCGTCAAAGACAGTGACTGATCATCCTGCCCCGGCGGCTTTTGAGAGGACGATGGTTTACTTAAGAAGCGCTTCAATGACCCTGGGGAAATGTTCGTATTCCAGTTGGTGAACTTTTTGCGCCAGGGTTTCGGGAGTATCCGAAGGGTCAACTTTGCATCTTGCCTGAAAAATAACGGCCCCTTCATCGTATTTTTCGTTGACGTAATGAATGGTGATCCCGCTTTCGGCATCTCCGGAATCGATCACTGCCTTGTGAACACGCGATCCGTACATGCCTTTTCCGCCATATTTAGGCAACAGAGCCGGATGGATATTGATGATCTTTCCGGGAAACTTTTTCAGCAGGCCGCCGGGTATGAGCCATAAAAAACCCGCAAGGACAATGAGATCGGTTTTTTTACCGGTAAGCAAATCAACGATTTCCTCCGTGTCGTAAAAAGTCTTTCTGTTGAATGTAAACGTGGGAACTTTTAACCTTTTCGCTCTCGTCAAAACTTTTGCATCCGGTTTGTTGGAAAGCACCAGCGATACTTCGATTTCAGGATTTCCCCCGAAGTATTCAATGATGTTTTGGGCATTGGTGCCGCTACCCGAAGCAAAAATGGCTATGCGTTTCATCTGCTTTGAATTTTGATTTTGATCGGATGTCAAAGGAAAGCATCTTTCTTAAAAATTCAAAAAAGAAAATGACCGGATTTGCCGAAAAAACCGGTAAATGTTATTGGGTTTCAGCGGTCATTAAATGATAAGCTATTGTTTTTCTTTTGCTTAAGTTCATAAAATTTCTGAATTAGAAAAAAAAATCTTGTTTGTAAATGATAAAATTATTTCCTTTGCGCCTTGTTTAACTAAAATCGAAGAAATTATGTCTGATATTGCAGAAAGAGTAAAATCAATCATCGTTGACAAATTGGGTGTTGACGAAAACGAAGTAACACCAGAAGCAAGCTTCACGAACGACCTTGGGGCTGATTCACTCGACACGGTTGAGTTGATCATGGAGTTTGAAAAAGAATTTAACATCGCAATACCGGATGATCAGGCTGAGAAGATCGGGACTGTTGGAGAAGCGATAGAGTACATCACAGCTAACAGCGGCAATTAATTTTCTTCTCAATGATTCTGAAACGCGTTGTTGTAACCGGTTTAGGCACGATAACTCCATTAGGTAAAACTGTTGACGAATTTTGGAACAGTTTGCTTAATGGAGTTAGCGGTGCCGACATGATTACCCATTTTGATGCGTCAAAATTCAAAACACGATTTGCTTGCGAAGTAAAGGACTATAATCCGCTGGATCATTTCGACAGAAAAGAAGTCCGAAAGCTGGATCCTTATGCACAGTTTGCGCTGATAGCATCCAAGGAGGCACTGGAAGACTCGGGCTTATTCAATAATGTTGACCCCAACAGGGTGGGTGTGATCTTTGCCACGGGAATAGGCGGATTCACCACCTTTCTCAACGAAGTCGTTTCATTTGGCAACGGGGACGGTGTTCCCAGGTTCAATCCGTTTTTCATCCCGAAGATCATCGGTGATATTGCAGCGGGTCAGATTTCCATAAAATACGGTTTCAGGGGGCCCAACTATGCCACAACATCTGCTTGTGCATCTGCCGGGCATGCCATCATCGATTCGTTCAATTACATTCGTTTGGGAAAAGCCGACGCTTTTATCACGGGAGGCTCCGAAGCAGGGATCAATCCAGCAGGCATCGGCGGGTTCAACGCCATGCATGCCATTTCCACAAGGAACGACGATCCCAAAACCGCTTCGCGTCCCTTCGATAAAGACCGCGACGGATTTGTCCTCGGCGAAGGCGGTGGTGCCGTTATACTCGAAGAATACGAACATGCCAAAAAACGCGGCGCTAAAATATATGCGGAAATCATCGGCGGCGGAAGTACCGGCGATGCCTATCACATCACCTCTCCGCATCCCGACGGCCTGGGTGCCATGCTGGCCATGGAGGAAGCCCTCCGCGAAGCAGGCCTGAAACCCGAAGACATTGACCACATCAATACCCACGGTACTTCTACACCCGTTGGCGATGTGGCCGAGCCCAAAGCCATTGTCAATCTCTTTGGGGATCACGCTTACAAAATGGTGATGAACGCCACCAAATCCATGCACGGACACCTGCTGGGAGCCGCTGCAGCGGTGGAGCTCATTGCAACCATTCTTTCGCTCAGGGATAGTATTGTTCCTCCTACGATCAACCATTTCACCGACGACCCGGATATTGACAATCAATTGAATTTTGCGTTCAACAAACCGGTGAAACGGAACATGGACGTTGCTTTGTCCAATTCGTTTGGGTTTGGCGGACATAATACGACCATTGCCATTCGGAAATTCAAGGAGTAAATCTAACGGTTTTGAGTATTGTCAGTTTCATTAAAGCTCATTTCTCTGCCGACAAAGAATTTATTCTTTCCATCAAAAATATTTTCGGGTTTTGTCCAACCAACGTTTCGCTTTACAAGCTGGCATTTTTGCATAAATCGGTGGCACAGGAGCAAAACGGCCACAAGCTTTCCAACGAAAGGCTCGAATACCTTGGCGATGCGGTATTGAGTTCCATCGTTGCCGATTACCTTTTTAAAAAATTCCCTTACAAAGACGAAGGTTTTCTTACCGAAATGCGGTCAAAACTGGTGAGCCGCGATCAATTGAATAAATTATCGCGAAAACTGGGACTCAATAAATTCATCCAGTCCAATCAGGATTCGAAATCGTTTTACCGGTCGATGCAGGGTGATGCTTTCGAGGCCTTCCTCGGGGCGCTGTATATTGACAGGGGTTACAACTTTGCCAAAAAGATCGTTGTCAACCGGATCATCAATGTACATTTCGACATTGACCAACTGGAAAAAACGGAAGTTAATTTTAAAAGCAAGCTCATCGAATGGGCACAGAAGGAGCGGAAGACCGTTGAGTTTAATGTGGTAACCGAAGTTGGACAGGGCACCGGAAAACAATACCTTGTGGAAGTTAAAATTGATGGGGAGATTTACTCCACGGGGCAGGATTTTTCCATCAAAGGCGCCGAAAAGATTGCCGCCGAAAAAGCTTACCTCAGCCTGCATCCCGAAGCCGGAGACGAAACGTGACAATGACGGTCAACGCAACTGATCGTACCGGAGATCAAATCCCAAACCGCTCTTCAAGTGATCTTTTCTCATTTTCGAAACCCGGCTTGCCAAGCAATGCGAACATATTCTTTTTGTAGGCTTCCACTCCCGGCTGATCAAAAGGATTGATCCCCAGAAGATATCCGCTCAACGCACAGGCATACTCAAAAAAGTAGATCAACTGACCGAGGTAATACTCGTTGAGTTCGGGAATTTCAATCCTGATATTGGGTACTCCGCCGTCAACATGAGCCAGTGTTGTGGCTGTTTCGGCCACCCTGTTGACATCATGAAGGTTCTTGCCCTCAAGATAGTTCAGACGGTCGAGGTCTTCATCATCGTGAGGGATTTGCAACCGCCCGTTGACACGCTCAACCGAGAGCACCGTCTCGAAAATAATCCTTTCACCCTCCTGGATGTATTGCCCCATGGAATGCAAATCGGTGGTATTGGTAACGCCGGCGGGAAAAATTCCCTTTCCTTCTTTGCCTTCGCTTTCGCCGTAGAGTTGTTTCCACCATTCGGTGAAATAGGTAAGTGCCGGCAGGTAATTAACCATTACCTCTATCTTTTTCCCCGAACGGTAGAGCACGTTTCTTGCTGCAGCATACAATGCCGCCGGGTTTTGTTCCATCGCCGGCGTAGCCAGCAGATGCTCACGCATGTCGCGTGCTCCGGACAACAGCTTTTCGATATCAAATCCCGCAACCGCCACAGGCAACAATCCAACGGGCGACAACACCGAATACCTTCCACCGACATCATCGGGAACAACGTAGGTTTGATACCCCAGTTTATCGGCCAGTTGTTTCAGGGCACCTTTTTCCTTGTCGGTGATGGCAATGATGCGGTTTGCAGCCTCCTCAACGCCGTATTTTTTCTCAAGATGGTTTTTCAGAATACGGAATGCCACGGCAGGCTCGGTGGTTGTTCCCGACTTGGAAATAACCGCCAGCGAATAATCCTTGTCATCCAGTACATCAAGCAGGTCGGCAAGATAATCTTCCGAAAGATTTTGCCCTGCATACAAAACCAACGGGCTTTTGTTCTTCCGTCCGGGAAGTAAAACGTCGAAATGGTGTTTGAGCGCTTCGATCACCGCCCGGGCACCGAGGTACGACCCGCCGATCCCGGTCACCACAAATATCTCCGACTTCCGGGCCATCAGTTGCGCTGAAGCTTCGATCTTTTGCAACAGCGATGCATCCACGACCTGCGGGAGCTCGACCCATCCGAGGAAATCACGACCACGACCTGTTTTGTTTACGATCGCATCCATGCTTTCCTTCAGTTTTTCCTGATAATTGTCAAGTGCTCCGGCATCAATCCATGCAGATGCATTGTTCAGATTTACCTTAATATTTCCCATGTTTTTTGATGTATTTTTTGCCGGTAAAATTAGACAAAACTACCGGGAGTGAAAAAAGAAAGGTGCAGCCACCACAGCTGCACCCAAAACCAAAAACCAAAATTTATGAATCAGAAATCTTTAGCACAAAATATAAACCATCAAAATTATCTGGCGTTAAGAACGAAATGGTTTATATAAACACTTTGCAAATATACATTGACACACTTCATACGTCAAGTTAAAAGAAACAAACAAACGTTAAATAAAGTTAATCATTGAGTTTGAGGCGATTTCGGGAATATTTTTGCAAAAATCCGACAAACGTCAATATCGGATATCAATTATTATCATACATATAAAATTTATGAACAAAGGCCTTATTAATTTTATTATCGGGATCGTTTCCGTCGTAATATTAAGCTTGACTGCCGTCCAGTTGTACTGGGTGAGAAATGCCGTTTCGGTGGAGCGCCTGAATTTTGAGAACAAAGTTAATGAAGCCGTTTCCAATGTGGTTTACGAATTGGAAAAAGCACGAACACTTGGCAATCTTAATGACAACATCAACTCCACAACAGTGATCACACGGTTTATCAAATCCATGGATTCGATCAACAACCTGCTTTACAATGAAATGAACAGGAGGGATTATTCCGACAACATCGGGAGTTTGATCAGAAAATCATTGATCGCAAGCGAATTGCTGGATGAAATGGTGGGTGCCGGAAAATCATATGACCCCGAAGACTTGCTGGACGAAAAAATACTGGACTCGCTCCTGGTAAAGGAATTTCATAAAAAAGGCATTCTGGCCGACTTTGTTTTCGGTGTTTACAGTTCATCACGCAACAAAATGATCATTGACAAATCCGGTGATTTCGGCCCACGGATGATGAAAAAGAGTTTTGTCTTTACACTTTATCCCGGCGACAATAAGCAACTGCCCGACTATCTGATGATCTATTTTCCTTACGAAACCAGGTATTTACTCAGGCAAATGGACCTGATTATCTTTATTTCTCTTGCATTGATCCTCATCATCCTGATGGTTTTTATTTACGTCATCAGGCTGATACTGTGGCAACGGCGGTTGTCGGAGCTGAAAAACGATTTCATCAATAACATGACCCATGAGATCAAAACACCTATCTCGACAATCTCGCTGGCCTGTGAAGCGCTTGGCGACGAAGAGGTACGGAAAAATCAACCCCTTTCGGAAAACTACATTTCCGTCATCACGGACGAAAACAAACGACTGGGCGGCATTGCCGAAAAGATCCTGCAAGCAGCCACCCTCGAAAACGGGGACATCAAGCTGAAAAAGGAAAAAATAGATGCTCACCAGATCATCGATCATGTGATCAACACCATCGGCATTCATGTTGAAGTGAAAGACGGCAGGATCATCAAAGATTACAGGGCATCCAAAAGCATGATCTACGCCGACCGGATGCATTTCACCAGCGTCATCACAAACCTTATTGACAACGCCAACAAATACACGCCGAAAAAACCCGAGATCAGGATCACCACCGAAAATGCCGGAAAATACATGAAAATCGTCGTTGAGGACAACGGCATCGGCATCAGCAAGGAAAACCAAAAGAAAATCTTCGATAAACTCTACAGGGTGCCCACCGGGAACATCCACAACGTAAAGGGGTTCGGCCTCGGGTTGAGCTATGTGAAAACCATCATTGAACAACACGGCGGCAAGGTAACCGTGGAAAGCGAACTGAACAAAGGATCGAAATTTTCGGTCTATCTGCCTTATCCTTCAACAATATAATTACGTATGGAATGTTAACAATATGTTTGAACCGTAAAAGCAGAATCAGACCGGAAACGAAAAAAATTTTCGGATTTCTAAAAAAATGTTAATTTTACGGCATAAAAATTAAGAGAATAAATTTTTGCAGTTATGTCCAACGAAACTGAAAAA
>JAOZMX010000170.1:2652-7547 GCA_029934065.1 Bacteroidales bacterium | reverse complement strand
GGGAGGAAGGTAGCAATGCGATAAGGGAGGAAGGTAACAATGCGGTAAGGGAGGAAGGCAGAAATGCGACAAGGTTAAAATAAGATATAAAAAAAATCCCGGTCATTCATACCTTGGAACATTACTACCTTCCAATTTTCAAAAAAACCCAATTAATTAACAGAAAAACCAAAAAATTTGAAAAAAAATAATTTTTCAGGCAACCATCAGATAAAACCACGTCTATAAAGCAAGGAATCTGGTAATAAATGATTACAGTAACTTCCCTACTAACTAAACGTTCTTACATTTCTTTCCAATTACTCATCATGCTAAACAAACATATGACTGCTGGTGTAAGTTAACTTTGATCTTTGATTTTCAGTAAACTTACAATTATTCGTTGGTGGGAGAAGCCCTTTGCAAATTATCTTCAAAAATTGCTTTGCTGCTACTTCGCTCAAAAACAAACTCATACCTGATCTGCTTATGCTACACTAATGGCAATATGCAATTTCAGAGGGCTCCTGCCGGCGAATTAACTTTTCCACATTGACTTGCTTGACTTTTCTGACTTTACAACAACTGCATGTAAATAGCTTGATTTGATCATTCAACCAGAATCCTTCTTTCATTAGGTTTTAAAAAGAGCAATTTTTTCTAAAAAAGATTGCTCTTTTTATTTTCCTGAATTTTGACCTGGCCCGGTATTTCATCAAAAAATGCGAGCGTTTTAATGATATGATACTAAAAATTGTTAACCCAGGGAATAATACCTGCACAAGGTACGTTTGTGCACGGGAACCATACGGCAAAGTTCTGTTTTGAAATTAAAATAAAAAACATGTAAGAATTCTACTTTTTCCGATTTATGAATTAAAAATGAAAAAGATATGATTACTTACAATTTTTTTGGAGAAGATTTTATCATTGAAGAGTATTCCGGTAATGTTAACGAACAGGAATTTGCATTGTTGAAACGCGACGAGATCGACCAGACCGATTACGGCAAGATACAGGGAATTGTGATGGATCTGCGGAAAGCAAAATTCAAATTCGGGAAACAAGGATTTGAAAGACTGATGGCGTTTCTGATCAAAAACAAAGACATCCTGCGCAACAAATCCATCGCCATACTTACCAAAACCATGGAACAACTCAATTTCGGGTATTTGTTCATGGATCACCTCGGCGAACATCTTTCACCCATAAAAATCGAACATTTTTCAACCAAGAAAGAAGCCTTCAGATGGCTTACAACTAATTAGCCCCCCGGCGGGGAAATTTATCTTTACTGCAGGATTAGTTTCCCGATAAACACTTTCCGTCCTGTAACAACTTTCACCACATACACACCACGGGCAAGGCGCTGCACATCAAAATGTCCGGTGCCGTTCACCGAATGTTCCATCACGGTGAAGCCTTTGTCGTCAACAATTTTCATCAGGGCCGTTTCTTCATCAGGAAGCTGGACCGTAAAGGAGCGGGTTGCAGGATTGGGAAACAACTCCATCTGATCCTGAACCTGTTTATTATTTCCTACACCTACATATTGCGAAATCTCGATATCATCCAGATAAAGATTGTTCCCAAAACGGTTAAAGCTTTCGAACATGATCATCACCCCGGACTGTTGAACAAAGTCAGCCAGGTCGAGCAAAACACAGGCAGCGCCATAGCCCTGTCCGCACCAGTCATCTGCCGTCTCCGGATCGAAATAGGAAGTCATCCCCGGTGCGGTGGCAAAAATGCCGGTTCCGTCGGGACCGTTGGCATAAATCCTTTGCCAGCTCTCACCGCAATCTGCTGAAGCGTATATGATCAGCGAGTCGGCTTGCGAATAGCGCTGCGCATAGGAATAGATAAATTGAAGTGCTGCAACGTCCATTCCCGATAGATTAAGCGGTGGGCTGACCAGCTGGTCGCGCTCACTGATACCGTAATAATCGAAAAAGTTCATCATGGCCGTGTAGGTTCCGTCGGGTGTAAACGCAGGGGTGGCAATCTCCCAGGTTTTGTCATTATCATCATTGATCACCGTCCAGTTGTTGGCCGTGATGATCCCTGATTCGAAATCCTCCGTGAACGGCAACAACAACCCTCCGGCATGGATGTAATTTTCTTTGGTCAGCGTGGATTGTCCGGAAGCATTCTCAACCGTCAGTGTCACCGAATAGGTGGTTGCCTCCTGAAATTCAACCTCCGGATTCATGGAACCGGCACCGGTACCGTTGACAAACACAACGGAATTTGGTGTAAAGCTCCAGTTCCAGCTTGTGGGGCAATATTTCGTCAAATCGTCAAAAACCACCGTATGCGACAAGCAAACCACCGAATCATCTGCAACGAATCCCGGTTCCGGCAACAGGGTTTCTTCAACCGTTATCAAATCTTCATATTTCAGCGTATCCGAACCCGTTTCATTGCTTACGATCAGCTCCACGTCGTATATTCCCGGCGTTTCATACAGCACTTCGGGATTTTCTTCCGTACTGGATGAGGGTGTTCCGCCTTCGAAGTTCCATAAATAATCATTGTTGAAACCTGACGATGTATTCTCAAACTGAAGTGTACAGAAGGCGGGGATCGTGGTTTCCGAAACTTCAAATGCCGCCGTGGGGGCTTTGAGCAACACATCGCACTCCCACAACCCGCGGCCGAATGTTGCAGCTCTGATCTTGTTGATGGGGTAACTGATCTCCAACTCATTTACGATCACATTGGGCAAGCCTTCAAAATAAGCTTCCCACTCAACCGAATATTTATCTTTGTAATAAACCCCCACATCCATTCCAACATAAAGCCCGTTGTCGGGACTGTCGTAAAAAGTAACGCAGTTGGCCGGAATGTTGGGCAAATCGCCGGAGATATTTTCCCATGTATCACCGCCATTTTCCGAAACAAACACTTTTTTACCTATCTCATATCCCGAAAAAGAGACAGCCAGCATATCAGGATCGGAAGGATGCACGGCAATGTAAGTAATATAAAGGTTGGGCAGGTTACCGGTAATTTCGTCCCATTGCGTACCGCCGTCTTTAGTACGGTAAATTTTACTGTCCTTCGAAACGTAGATGTAATCAGGGTTTGATTCGGCAAGGGCCAAAGCCTTGATGTTCCCGCCGTTCAGATTTGAAATCGTCGTCCAGTTCATCATGCCCGTGGTTGTCTTCTGCACCTGATTCGTCCCGACGAACAGCGTATTGGATTGTGTAGGATGCTGGGCAAAAGGAGTGATCCATGCTCCGCTGCCGGGCTGGGCAACGTTGATATTGCCAAAATTTCCGCCGGTATTCGATTTATAGAACGTACCGCCCTGAGATGTTCCGTAAACAATATCGGGGTTGCTCCAGTCCACCACACATTCCATTCCGTCGGCGCCCAGCCATTCGTGCCAGTAAATGAGGCTGTGTACACTGGTACCGTTATCCTGCGAACCGCCCAAGATCATGTACGGTTGTGTTTTTGAAGTCCCAATGCGGTAAAACTGTCTGATCCCGACCCCTTCCGTAAGATTGGCCCAATCGTCGCCGCTGTTGGTTGACTTGGAGATCAGCCCGTCGCTGCCCACATACAATGTCCCGCCGTAAAACACCATTTCGTGAATATCGCAATGGGTATAGCCTATCGGATTGCCCCACGTCCAGTCGGTGGTCAATACCCAGGTCAGCCCGCCGTCGAGCGAGCGGTGCGTATTGAACTCACCGCAGTGAATCTCATCAGGGTTGACGTGCGAGGCAGCAAAAGACAGATCATACCAGTCCTGCACCCCGGGGGTCGGATTGTCCGATCTTTTCGTAAAGGTCATTCCGCCATCTTCCGAACGGTAAATCCCGTCGCGGGAGCTGAAAAAATAAAGGTATTCCGGGTTGGCCTCCGTCACGGCGATCTGAACACGGTAATTCGTCGGCAAACCTGCTTGTGACTGTTCGAAGTTTTCTCCGCCATCCGTAGAAATATACAGTTTTTTAGTACAGGCATAAACCACACCGGGATCGCCCGGTTTAAACTCAATATCGTCAATGTCACCGTTCAGGGTACGATACCAGTTATCGCCGCCATCGGTGGTTTTCATCAGCCCGTAAGTGGTTGCGGCAAAAAGTGTATTGGGGTCATCTGGATGGATCAACAACTTGGCAATGGTTTCGTTTTGGTAAATTGACCATTCCAGTCCCGTAATATCCCATGTCTGTCCACCGTCATAGGACTTGAGTACTCCAATACTGTATGTGTTTGCCGCATCCTTATCGCCGGTACCGATATAAAGGATGTCAGTGTTGGTATAATCAACAGCAATGGCCGACACGCCGATAATGGGCAGGTTATCCGTCAGACAAGCCCAATTTTGGCCTTCGTCCGTCGTTTTCCACAATCCACCCGATGGTGCGCCGATATATATCGTTTGCGGATCATCCGGTGCCAGTGCAATAACGTTGATCCTGCCGATGCCGGGATTCCAGTGACCCGTAACATTTTGTGATGTTTTGGGCCCCATTTCGTTCCAGGAATTCCGTGTGCCGGAATTGGAATTATCGTGCCGCCGGTTATAATTTTTCATCTCATTCCATAACTGGTCTGCAGCAAATCTTTCACCCGTTGGATAAACGCGGGGTTCCATAAAGGCAGCCCAACGCATAAACTGCTTGTATCCCGTGCCTTTACCCTTTTCACGTCCTTCAAAATAGATCTCAAATGCTTTTTGAGTATCGTAAAAATTTACACCCGGGTCTTTCATCATTTCCACCCAGTACGGATGGGATGCAAAGTCCTCTTTTGTCAGGTTTTTATATTTTGGGGTTTGAGCTAAAAGATAAACTGCCGGCATCAGGAATAACAACAACAGTGAAAGTAGTTTTTTCATGGCAAAAAAATATTAAAAATGATCTTGCAAAGATACAACAAATCAGCATTGGAAG
>JAOZMX010000170.1:0-2552 GCA_029934065.1 Bacteroidales bacterium | reverse complement strand
GAGGTTTTTACAGACAGTCTGTCCCGATTTATGGAAGGCCATCTCCATTCCCCCGGTCGGAGAAATTTAATATTTTTGCAGCATGAAAAATTATTTGCCTATACTGACCTTACTCTTTGTTTTTATCAGCGGAGTCGTCTTTCCGCAACAGATCGTTATCAACGAGTTCATGTCTTCCAACGATACTACCTTACAGGATTCCGACGGCGACTATCCCGACTGGATCGAGCTGTACAATGCCGGTGAAAACACGATCAATCTGAATGGATTTATGATCACCGACGACACGCTTGTTCCCGACAAGTGGATTTTCCCTGAGCAACACCTGTTGCCGCAATCTTTTTTGGTGATCTTTGCCAGCGGTAAGGATCGTTACGACACACTCGAACTGCACACAAACTTCAAGATCAAATCGAGTGGTGAATATTTGCTTTTAAGCTATCCCGATACAACGAGGGCCGACTGCATAGCCCCCGTGGGCCTTCCGTCGGACAGGGTTTACGGACGCTATCCCGACGGCAGCACCAACATGGCCATGCTGGCTTATCCGACACCTTACGGCGCCAATGCACCTGCGGCATCAACACTTGCCTTTTCGGAGGAAGCGGGAGTGTATGTTTCGCCTTTAAAAGTAGCCATTCTCTCCGAAAACGCAAACGACATTATCTATTATACGCTGGACGGCAGTGTCCCGGGGCCCGGTTCATTCATTTACAACGACTCCATCTGCATCAATAATATCAACAACGAGCCGAATCACTTTGCCGACATACCCACCTCTTCGGAGTTGATCACCGATGAATTCAGAAAATGGTCGCCACCGGATGGCCCGGTACCCAAAGCCACGGTGTTGCGGGCGGTAGCCTACCGCGACGGCAATCCTGTGAGCAGAGTGATGACAAACACCTATTTTGTTGATCCCGATTTCTTCGAGAGGTATCCCTACCACATCGTTTCGCTTGCGACCGATAGTGTGAACCTGTTTGGCTACGATACGGGCATCTATGTTCCGGGCGTCCATTTCGATCCCGACAATGCCAACTGGACCGGAAATTATTACCAGAAAGGAAGCGCATGGGAACGGCCTGCTTATTTTGAATATTTTGAAAACAACGGCCAGCGTGCACTTGATCTGGATTGCGGCATCCGCATTCATGGAAAGATCACCCGTCACGGGGCGCAAAAAACGCTACGGCTTTATTCCAACAGCGATGAGAACAACGGCTATTTCCATTATCCATTTATGATGAATACCGATCAGGATGTTTTTAAAAGATTACTGCTGCGAACGATCTATGCCGACGGGTCGCAAACCATGATCAAAGATGCCATGCTGCAGGATCTGGTGAAAGATTTTGATCTTGAGATGATGCATTACCGTCCGGTAAATGTGTTTATCAACGGGGAATACTGGGGCATTCAGACTATCCGCGAACGCATCGACAAATATTACATCGCATTGCTCTACGACATTGATCCCAACAATATTGACCTGCTGGAAAACAACATGTCAGTGATTGAGGGTAGCGCCGACGATTATCAGGAAATGATCAGTTACATCGAAGAGAACGACCTGTCGGAAGAGCCCCATTACGAATACATCGAAACACAAATGGATATTGATAATTACATAGATTACATGATCACCGAGATCTATTTCCAGAACATGGACTGGCCGGGCAGCAACATCCGTTACTGGCGCGAGCGAAAGCCCGATGCCAAATGGAGATGGATACTTTTTGACCTGGACAACACCTGTTTCGATTACAACTTCAACAGCCTGGAATACGCCACTTTCGAAGGGGATACCTCGTGGCAAAATCCACCTTGGTCAACATTTCTTTTCAGGAATCTTTTGAAAAGCGAGGAGTTTGAGGAGGAATTTCTGGAGCGTTTTGCCCATCACCTGAATACGAGATTTCAAACCGACACCCTGCTCAATCAAATTGATGCTTTTACGGAACTTTACGGCAAAGGACTGGATTTGCAGATGCAACGGTGGAATTTCCCGCGAAGCTATGTAGGATGGATAAATGACATTGATTATGTATTTAAGAAATTTGCCATTTACCGGCCGTGCAAGATGAGGGATTTTATTTTGGAATATTTCGGACTGGATGAGGATGAATTCGGTTTTACATGCGACTCGTCCATTCACGACGGAGAGACAAAAAAGCCATTTCTCTTCCCCAATCCGGCAAGCAAAAAGGTATGGATAGATATTAAAGACTGGAAAACCGACACGGCATTTGTACAGATCTTCGATCCCAACGGAAAACTGATCTGGCACCAATCCATATCTGTGCTCAACGGCAACATCCACTATGCCGTTAACGTTTCGGAGCTGAACAACGGGATATACATCTTTAAAGTGTTCAGCGAACAACATTCAACCACTTCAAAATTTTTAAAAAGCACCTGGTAATGATGTTAAAACAGCTAAAAACACAACTTCTGCTTGTGGCGATAATTTTTCAGTCCGGCATGCTCCATGCACAGGTGAAAGAATATTTCATCACCTGTGATCCGGCGGATTTCGAATACATTTACGA
>JAOZMX010000297.1 GCA_029934065.1 Bacteroidales bacterium | reverse complement strand
AAATATTGAGCGTAGGAGTTATATCGCTTTTCGTGGCCCCAGGGAAAAGTCATTTTAATAAAACAAAATTAATGAAAAAGCTATAATTACCATTATTGATTTTTGTGTTTGGAAAAAGAATAAAAGCCACCTAATATTTTGGTGGCTTTTATTACTATAATACAAGGGGTTAAAGTGCTAATCTTTCGAAACCTTATCCAGTTTTTTCATTATTGAGAAAATAAATCCAGAAGCGATTAATGATAATACTACAAATACAAGCCAAACCTGCCAAATTTGAATTCTTTCGTAAAGATAGCTGCCAATACCAAGGAAAAGATTTCCTACAGCAGTTGCACCAAGCCATGCTCCTTGCATCACTCCCTGATATTTTGGAGGGGACACTTTAGAAACAAAGGAAATACCCATTGGGCTTAAGAAAAGTTCAGCAACAGTCAATATAAAATATGTACTGATAAGCCAACCAACACCAACCCGGGGTGATTCTGGAGTCAATTCTCTAAACGGGACAAGGTTCAAAGAACCCACAAGAAGGACTAAAAACGCTATTGAAGTCAACATCATTCCTATGCCGATTTTTCTGGGTGTTGTAGGTTCGATATTCCGTTTCCGTAACCATGCAAAAAGCCCTACGACAACAGGGGTTAAAATTACAATAAAGGAAGGATTGAAAGGTTGGAACAATTCTGGTGAAAAAGGATTAACTTCACTAAAATCTGAGTAGCGATAATAAGCACCTAATGCACCACCAGCAAGCATTACGACACCAATAATTTTATTTTTTCCTTTTACATTTTTATCAAAAAGTTGTAATAATCCGTAAAAGCCCACAATCAATGCAACAAGAGACCATAGGTCAAAAAATAGAAAGGCGAAAGAACCCACCTGTTGAACTGTATAATCGCGAGCAAAAAAACTCATGGTAAGGCCATTTTGGTGGAATGCCATCCAGAAAAATATAACCACTGCAAAAACAAGGAATAAAGCAGTTAAACGTTGACGGGTTTCTGTTTTTGATAATTCGACGATTCTCTCACCTGTTTCTTCCTGTTTTTTCACATCAGGCAACCTATTTTTAAAAAAGACGTATATCAAAAATGAGAATACCATAGTTAAACCTGCCACTCCGAAAGCCCAGTTGAAACCAGTACTATAAACATCAAGATAATGCTGAGTCCAGCTTGTAAGATCGGTGATAGTTTTATGTGAAACTTGATTCGCTATTTCTTGAAGATCCGTTGCTTCGTTAACATTCAATGTTCCTTCTTGAAATTTATGAATTAAAGATGGTAATAAATCGTTTCTTTCATATCCTTGTTTATGAATGAACCAGTTGATCATTCCAGCTGCAGCATGAGGAGCAAATAATGCTCCTACATTGATACCCATATAAAAAACACTGAACGCCGAATCACGAAGGTGGGTATATTTTTTATCGTCATAAATTTGCCCTACAACAGCCTGAAGGTTGCCTTTGAACAATCCATTCCCAAATGCAATTACAAAAAGTGCAAAAACAGTGAATACTAAACCCAGTCCAGGAACTGACATCAGCACATAACCAATAAGCATGGTAATTAGACCAACAAAAATAATTCCTTTGTAATTTTTTGTCCTATCGGCAACTATTCCGCCAACAAGAGCTAACCCATATATAGAAGCATAAAAAATACTGTAAATCAAGCCTGCTTTTGTTGGGGAAAGTCCATATTTGGCCGTTAGGTAATAAACAAGAATACCCATCATGGTGTAAAAACCAAATCTTTCGCCCATATTGGCAAAGAATGCTACGTAGAGTGATTTTGGATGTCCTTTAAACATAGTTGCAAAATTTTAATTAATATTATTTTTATTTTAGTGCTTTCTGTTTTTCAAACCCAAGAATTAACCGTACAAAAATAAATAAATTTGGATGCGTGCAAATCCGGGGT
>JAOZMX010000169.1 GCA_029934065.1 Bacteroidales bacterium | reverse complement strand
AGGGATGGAGCAATTCATTGGTTAATGGTGTGGAAATAAACGGAGCTCAGGGGGCAGGAATGTTTGTCGGTCGTGCGGAAAATGACGGAGTTCATATTCATTCTTCCGGCGATGACGGAATAGAGGTTGAGAATAGCTACTGGTATGGCTTCTGGGCCAATGGTTCTCAAGATGATGCATTTAATGGTAATACCACTAATGTTAATAATGAGTGGGGGCTTTATACGGGTGATAAGATACACGCCATGAATGTAACGTCAAAATCAAATTGTACCTATGCTAAAAATACCGGTTCGGAATCACTTCAACCGGGTGATATCGTTTGTATTGCAGGCGGCGTTCAAAAAGATGTTTTGAGTGAAGAAGGTATTCCCGCCGTCAATATCGAAAAAGCCGGAAAGAGCAATGCCAAAGCGGTTTTCGGAGTGGTGGAATACAAGGTCGTTATCGCTGAACATGATAAAGGTACCGATATCAAGGGCGAGCCGATCACCATCAGACGTTTCGAACATTCTGACGGAGATGTGGCTCCGGGTGAATACCTCTCGGTCATTGTGTTCGGACAAGCGGAGGTGAATATTGACAGCCGGGAGCCGCTCAGCGCAGGTGACGCCCTCGTGGCCGGCGATAACGGCGCTGCACGGAAAGTGAAAACAACGGAAATAAACGGCATCACCATTGCCGAAAATACCGGAATTGTGGGGAAAATGCTCGAAAGCTCACCGGGCAAAGGCAAAGCACTTGTTTTTGTAAATTGTAAATAACCCAGTTCTAAAACCGTTTACCCTGTGAAATTAAATCTTCCAAATTTGCTACTATTTCACAGGGTAAATCGGTGTTGGATTTTCAGTAATTTTTTCTAAATAACGATGAGCAAATATTGAATGGTGAGGTTGATAGATGTTCAAACTTCCAATGTGAACAAACTGCAACCAAACAGGTTTTTTACTTATTTCCTATAAATTTATCGGTTTCATACAAAATTCCATTTTCTGTCAAAAACAACACTCATCAGAATTTCCGGGTTAATGGCAGCCCTCCGGAGGAGGTTTAAAATATCTGTTGCTTTCAAACGTTTGCAAGTAAATTTACCGCAGTTAAATTTGCATAAACATAGAGCATGAGTTTTAAAAAACTGATAAGCAACGTTTTTATTCCTGTTTTGATATTATTTTCGTTTCCTTTGGCGGCGCAGCAAACGAGGATTTACGACGATCCGGATGCTTCATTTCGCATGGCCAACGAGCTGATCAAAAAAAAGCAGTTTGGAGCAGCACAGGAAAAATTCCGGGAGTTGTTGAGTACCCTTCCGGAGGACAACCCGGTGATGCGGCTTGAAGCGCAGTTCTACGATGCATTGTGCGATTTCAAACTCGATCATCCGCAGGCTGCCCAAAAGTTCAAACGCTTCATCAGCAGCTATCCCGATCATTCCCTAACCAACTTTGCATGGCTCAATCTGGGGCTGATCAATTACGGCAACCGGAAATACCGGCAGGCCATCGAGGCTTTCGAGCAGGTTGACCCTTACCTGTTGAGTCCCGGTCAGCTCAACGAATACCTTTACAAACTCGGCTACTGTTATTTGAAAAAAGAGATGCCCGATAAAGCCAGGCAGGTGTTGATCCCTGTGATCAACAGCCCGTCGGAGTACCAAAATGCTGCCAACTACTATTTTGCATACATTGCCTATTCCGAAGGTGATTATCAAACGGCACTCAAGCATTTTGAGCGGGTGGAAAACGACAAGACCTTCGGTGATAAAGTGCCGGTTTACCTGCTTCAGATTTATTATATCAACAAGGATTATGATGAGATCATCAAAATCGGCCCCGACATTGTTGATCATAAGATAGAGGATAAAAAACAAAAGAGCGAGGCGGCAGCCATCGTCGGGGAGGCTTTTTACGAGAAAAACGAATTTGCTTTGGCTTTGCCGTATCTGGAAAAATATGAACAAATGTCCCGGAAGCCGCTTACGCGCGAACAAAATTATCAGTTGGGATACACCTATTACAGCACGGGAAATAATGAAGAGGCCATCAGATATTTTGAGAAAGTGGTAAAGAAAAAAGATCAGCTCTCGCAAAATGCATGGTATCACCTGGCAGATTGCTACCTGAACACGGGGCAGAAACAATTTGCACAAAATGCTTTTTATGCCGCCTGTCAGATGGATTTTGACGAGAAGATACGCGAGGATGCTTTGTTCAATTATGCCAAACTGACCTTTGAACTTTCCTACGACCCTTTCAATCAGGCCATGGAGGTTTTGAAGCAATACATTGCCGACTATCCCGGCTCCGACCGCATTGATGAAGCTTATGCTTACCTGATCAACCTGCTTTATTCCACCAAAGATTATCAGGCTTCCATTGATGCCATCGAAAGCATCAGGGTCAAGAACAAAGATTTGCGCAAAGCCTATCAGAAAATTACTTTCATGCGTGGAGTACAACTTTTTAATGCGGGAAAGTACAACGAAGCCATGGTAAATTTCAGGAAATCGCTGGCCAATAATTACAACTCCGTGTTAACGGCAAAGGCCAAATTTTGGATGGGTGAAACCCATTTCCGGCTGGGCGAATACAACAAAGCCATTGATTATTACGATAGTTTTATGACCACTCCCGGTGCTTACGATCTGGATATTTATCCCATGACGAAGTACAATCTGGGTTATGCCTATTTTAAGCTGAAGTATTATGATAATGCGGTGATCGAGTTTCAGGAATTTATCAGCAGACCCATTGAAGGAAAGGGAGCTTATAAGACCGATGCCATGTTGCGGATGGGCGACTGTTATTTTATCACCAAGAATTTTGAGGATGCCGTGGTTTATTATGAAAAAGCGGTATCGCGCCGTTCGCCCGACAGCGATTATGCACTTTATCAGATGGCGCTTTCGCAGGGAGCGCTCGGCAAAAACAGTGAAAAGATCGCATTGCTGAAAAAACTCATCAACCGTTATTCCCAATCGGCTTATGCCGACGATGCCTATTTTGAAATTGCCTCCACCTATTTGCTGGAAAACGACAATAACAATGCACTGGCCTGGTTCGACCGGTTGATAAAAAAATTCCCCAACAGCAGTTACCTGATCAAATCACTGCAAAAATCGGGTTTGATCTATTATAACGAGAACGATTACGGTCATGCACTCACATCCTTGAAAAAGGTGGTGAAAGATTATCCCGGCAGCGACGAGGCAAGGGAATCGCTGGTGACCATCAGAAATATCTATATGGATCAAAACCGTGTGGAAGCTTATTACGAATATGTAAAAACCGTTCCGTTTGCCAATGTTACGGCTTCGGAACAGGATTCGATCACTTATCTTGCCGCCGAAAATATCTACATGAACAATCAATGCGGGCAGGCGGCAGGAGCTTTCGGCAATTATATCGCAAAATATCCCGAAGGAGCGTTCATTCTGAATGCCGAATTTTACAAAGCCGAATGCGATCTTAAAAATGGCGATACCCTGCAGGCGCTTGAAGGATACCGGTTTGTGATTTCCAACCCGAAATCGAGATTTACCGAAAAAGCCCTGAAACGTGCCGCTGCAATTGATTTCGGCATGAAGAATTACCGGGAGGCATTGGACGAATACAACCGTCTGGAACTGAATGCCGACTATCCTGAAAATCTTATTGTTGCCAACGAAGGGCAGATGGAATGCAATTATTACCTTGGTCATTTCAGGGAGGCCATGGAAGCGGCAAAAAAATTGCTGGGAAGAGACAAGCTGACCAACGAACAAATCCTTGATGCACATTACATTTTGGCGCAATCTGCCCTTGCTACCGACAGCATTGCAATGGCAAAAAAGGAATTCAGCAAAACCATCGAACTTTCCGACGGCGAAAAGGGTGCCGAGGCAAAATATTTACTGGCAGCCATCCAGTTTACAAGGAAGGATTACAACGGGGTTGAAAATATGATCTTTGAGTTGGCCAACGAGTTCCCGGCGTATGAGTACTGGAAAGCCAAAGGATTCATCATGCTGGCGGATATTTATGCCATCAACGGGAATACCTTTCAGGCCAAGCAAACCCTGCAAAGTATCATTGACAATTACTCCGGGAACGATCTGAAGGAAATTGCCGGCCAGAAGCTTGAAACCATCCTGAAACAGGAACAGGCACAGAGCGAAACGGCGAAAGATACCATTCATAAACAACAACAGAAATAACTTTGATCTATGAAGCGCATACATCAGTTGAATAAAACCCGTATTTTGCAAAATACCGTCAAACGTTCAATGCTGTTGCTGACGGCAGCAGTGATGCTGTTGTTGATCTCACGGCAGGAAGCACTTGCACAGGGGCACAATCAGGAGGTGACCATTGTGGCACCGTATCAGCCCACCATCTCGGATGCCGCCAAAATGACCCTCACACCCGAAATTGAAGATACCGTGGTCAATGTTCCGCCGATGCACTATGCCATTCATTCGGAACCCATCTATTCACCTTTTGAAGTCAAACCGCTGAAACCGGCATTTGTGGAGATCAATCCCGGGGAGACTTACCGGCGCAATTACCTGAAAGCGGGTTTTGGCAATTACACCACACCTTATGTGGAATTTTTCTCCAACTCCTTGCGGTCGGATAAGTTTTCGCTGGGACTTCATTTGCGTCATCTCTCCTCACAGGGCGGGATTAAGGATTATGCCAACAGCAGCTACAGCCAAAACCTCGGTGAACTTTACGGTAAGCGGTATTTCAAAAACAGTGTCCTGTCGGCCGAAGTCGATTACCACAGAAACGTTGTTCATTATTACGGTTTTAAACCTTCGGACTATGCAGGCATCAACATTACGGACGATCAGTTGAAGCAGCGCTTTTCCACGGTTTCCGCTGCCATCGGTTACAAAAGCAACTACAAAAGGGACGGAAAGCCCAACTATGACACAAAGGTTGATTTTTACAATCTGACCGATTTGTATGAAACCGGCGAGACGATGGTTGCCTTCGACGGAAACCTGAATACCCGAAATGAGTTTTTGAATTTTGTAAAAAAACAGGAACTGGGCATTGATCTGAATGCGGACTATTACCACAACAGCGACAGTTTGCAGAGTCAGGGAACAGCCATTGTGTCGCTGCGGCCCTATCTCAACATTGATTTCGATTACCTTTCGATGTACCTCGGTGTTGAAGGTACTTTTGCCGGCGATTCAACTTCAAAATTTTATGTTTATCCAGAGGTCAGGATTTCGTATCAGGTCATCCCCGATCATTTGCGTTTTTACATTTCGGCAACCGGAGGACTTACCCGCAATTCGTTCAAATCGGTCAGCGATATCAATCCCTGGGTAAACAGTGTTTTTCCGTTGGGGAACACCAGCACGCAGTACGACATTGCCGGAGGGCTTACAGGTAATGTGAAGGAAGTTGTGGATTATAATTTCAAGGTGTCGTATGCGCATGTTCAAAACATGTTGTTTTATGTCAATGATTTTTTCGACGACTTTAGCCCGGAGATGCCATACAATCTGGCCAATAAATTTACGGGCATTTACGACGATGTAAATCTTACTTCGGCTGGACTGGAAGTTACTTATCACCAGAGCGAGCAACTGGATGTCCTGTTTACGGCAAATTATTATCATTACGATATGAAAACACAGGAAAAACCATGGCACAAGCCGGCATTTGATGCGGTAGCCACAGGCAGGTACAAGTTAAACAAAAAGGTGAATCTGTCGGCGGAACTGTTTTTCCAGAGCAAGATTTATGCACCCACATGGGAAAAAGTTTGGGGAGGATACGAAATGGGAATACAACAACGCTCCTGTTATGCTGATATCAACCTTGGGGGCGAGTATCGTTTTACGGATCGTATTGCAGTGTTTTTGCAACTCAACAATGTGGCCGCCATCCAATATTACCGCTGGTACAACTATCCGACACAGCGGTTCAATCTGCTGGGTGGTCTCACCTTCTCTTTTTAAAAAGTTTTCTTTTCCGGAAATATCCTTGAAACGCGTTGCCGTTACTTTTTCAGGCTGTTCCTGCGTTTCATCTCTTTCATGATCAGGCTCAATTCGCGGCCTGTTTGTCCTTTCACCGAAGTGTTCTCCTCGGCGCGGCGGATCAGGTATGGGATCACGTGCTTCACCGGGCCGTAAGGCAGGTATTTGGCCACGTTATATCCCATGTGGCCGAGGTTGAAACTGATGTGATCGCTCATGCCGTACAACTGCGAGAACCAAACCCGCGGATCGTCCTTGGCCAGCTTTTTTTCTTCCATCAGCTCGGCAAGGTAAGCCGAACTGTACTCGTTGTGGGTGCCGTTGAAAACCGAGAGGTTTTCGATGTGGTCAATACAAAATTTCAGAGCGGCATTGTAATCGCGGTCGGTGCTCTCTTTGTCGGGCTGGATGGGAGAAGGATATCCCATCTTCTCGGCACGTTCGCGTTCTTTTTCCATATATGCGCCGCGCACGAATTTGGCACCGAGGAAATAATTCCCCTCAAGGGCCATCTCGTATGATTTTTTCAGGAATGCCAGCCGGTCGTGGCGGTACATCTGAAAAGTGTTGAAAACAATGGCGCGCTCTTTATTGTATTTGGCCATCATGGCATTCACCACTTCGTCAATAAAATTCTGGTACCACGAATCCTCGGCATCAATCAGTATGGGGACATTATTTTCATGGGCGGTTTTACAAAGGGTGTTGATGCGTTGCCTGAAGTTTTCGGCCTCTTTTTCTTCTTCCTCTGTCAGCTCTGCTCCCGCACTCACCTTTTCAAGTACCGTTGAGGTAGTGAATGCGGTGGGTTTGAATACGGCAAAAGGTATGTTGTCGTGAACGGCTGCATTTTTGATCGACCGGATGGTCTCTTTCATGGCAGCCTCAATATCTTCGGGCGATTCTTTTCCTTCGACGGAATAGTCGAGAATGGCTTTTACATTGTGTTTTGCCAGCATATCAACCACGGGGGTGCACTCCTCAAGGGTTTCGCCGCCGACAAACTGCTTGTAGATCGTAGGTTTTACAATCCAGTTGATGGGGATGCGAACACGCAATGATAATTGTGTAAGCACTCCTCCGGTTTTGACCAGACTGTTGTGTGATAGTGTCTTAAAAAGCAGATAAGACCTTTTCAGGTCATTGTTGCTTTTACTTTTGAAAGCAATTTCAGTATTGTCGAATGTCATCATATCTCTTTAGGTTTTGCGCAAAAATATGGATATTTGTTTATGCTCATTTTACCGATGGCGTTTTGTAAGAATTTGTAAAAAATGATCCTTGTTTTTTGGTTTCCCTCAAGGAATGGACTGTCATACAGACGATATTTTGTAAAACGGAAACGGGCTTTAGCCCAACCCTAATAACGCATTGTGGATATTCAGGGCTAAAGCCCTGTTTGGGTGGTTGGTGCATAATTTTCACCACCACATAAATGTGGTGGCTATTGATTTTCCATCCATGCAAAAACGTTGCTGTTTACAGATTTCACCGTAGGCAATGAAGTATTGTAGAAAAATGCACGCCATGATATTAAAAAAATACCTCGTAGAGGTTCAACATTCCATGGTTGATCCCCTAAAGGAAAAA
>JAOZMX010000030.1:18779-24630 GCA_029934065.1 Bacteroidales bacterium | reverse complement strand
CATCGTAAGCGGAGGGATTTTTTGCTTACTTTTTTGTCCCTTCAAAAAAGTAAGATATTGAGGAAAACCTGCAAACGGGGTGTAGTTGCTGGCGCAAAAGGTCGCCGGTTGTTCATCGTCAAAGGTCTCTATTGTTACTTTTCCTTTTCACTTAAAACAACATGTTGGTTAGTTTTGCTTCCCAAGAGGCTATTGTTTTTAATACACTCCTTGTTATTTAGATGGGTTCTAAATTATAGGTTTGTTGCAAATTACTTTTTCGGAAGGTAAGTAAATAATTCTATTTTTGCGCCCAATTGGAAATCGTAATATTTAATAATCAATAAACTGACAATATGAAAAAACGGTTAGCTTTTCTCTCTTTCGCACTCTTGCCGGCGATGACGTTTGCAAGTGAGGCGGATTTGGTCATCCCCTCGGGAATAAAATCCGAATCGATTCTTTACTGGGGGTTTCTGATCACTTTTGCAGGTTTCTTATTTGGTTTGTACCAATTTCTGAAAGTTAAAAAGATCAGAGCACACAAGTCGATGCTCGAAGTAGCCGGCGTAATTTATGAAACAGGAAAGACCTATTTGATCCAGCAGGGTAAATTTCTGGCGATCCTGTTTTTGTTCATCGGCTCTGCCGTGGCATTTTATTTCGGATATCTTTCCGAAGCGTCGTTCGGTGTGGGCGGAGTTTTGATGATCCTCGGCTGGACGGTGGTAGGTATTCTCGGATCGTACAGTGTGGCCTGGTTTGGTATCCGGATGAATACGCTTGCCAATTCGCGCATGGCCTTTGCATCGCTCGAAAGAAAACCGATCAAATTGCTGAATATCCCGTTGAATGCAGGGATGAGCATCGGTGTGGTATTGATCTCGCTGGAGCTGATCATGATGTTGATCATCCTGCTTTTTGTTCCGGGTAAATATGCCGGAGCAAGCTTTATCGGTTTTGCCATCGGCGAGTCGCTGGGCGCTTCCGCATTGAGAATTGCCGGTGGGATCTTCACGAAAATTGCCGACATTGGTTCCGACCTGATGAAAGTGATCTTCAAGATTGGTGAAGATGACCCGCGAAATCCCGGTACCATTGCCGACTGTGTAGGTGATAATGCCGGCGACAGCGTTGGTCCTACGGCTGACGGTTTCGAAACATACGGTGTTACGGGCGTTGCGCTGATCTCTTTTATCGTGCTTGCCGTTGCCGGCGACACCAATCAGGTTCAACTGCTTTCGTGGATTTTTGTGATGCGGATTTTGATGATCATCACTTCCATTGTGGCATTTGCCATCAACAATATGCTCTCAAAAGCCAGATACAGCCATACCGACGACCTTGATTTCGAAAAACCGCTTACGTCATTAGTGTGGATCACTTCCATCCTTTCGATACTGGTTACTTTTGCAGCCAGTTATTTTATGATTGGCGACATGCCCAACAATCTGTGGATCACACTTTCGGTTATTATCAGTGCCGGAACACTTGGAGCAGCCTTAATTCCGGAGTTTACCAAAATTTTTACGAGCCCCAAATCAAAACACGTTAACGAAGTGGTTGAGGCTTCCAAAAAAGGCGGTGCCTCACTGAACATTCTCTCGGGCCTTGTCGCGGGTAATTTCAGTGCTTTCTGGATGGGTATGGTATTTTTCCTGCTGATGTTTATCGGATATTATGCCAGTACCTTCGGTTTGGATCATTTTATGATCTATCCTTCCATCTTTGCCTTCGGGCTGGTGGCGTTCGGATTTTTGGGAATGGGACCCGTTACCATTGCCGTTGACAGCTACGGCCCCGTTACCGACAATGCACAATCCATTTACGAGCTTTCGCTGATCGAGGAGAACCAAAAGGAAGTTACACCCGAAATAGAAAAAGACTTCGGCTTTAAGCCTGATTTCGAAAAATCAAAATATTACCTTGAAGCCAACGACGGTGCCGGAAACACTTTCAAAGCAACAGCCAAACCCGTGCTTATCGGTACCGCTGTTGTAGGTGCTACCACCATGATCTTTTCACTGATCCTGGTAATCAAGAAAACTCTTGGCGTTGAACCCGAAGCTATTCTTAACATCCTGAACCCATACACAATTCTTGGGTTTTTGCTTGGTGGTGCGGTGGTTTTCTGGTTCTCCGGTGCTTCCATTCAGGCTGTTACAACCGGTGCGGCACGTGCTGTCGAGTTCATCAAGAAAAATATCAACCTCGACCCCAATGCGCCCAAGAAGGCTGATGTAGCCAAATCGAAACAAGTGGTACAGATATGTACCGTTTATGCACAAAAAGGGATGTGGAATATCTTTATTGCCATCTTCTCCTTTGCACTGGCATTTGCTTTTCTGTCGTCACCATACCATTCAAATGCTCCGGTTTCACTCTTTGTCAGTTACCTCATTTCCATCGCCTTCTTCGGCCTTTATCAGGCGATATTTATGGCCAATGCCGGTGGAGCATGGGACAATGCCAAAAAAGTGATTGAAGTGGACATGCAGGAAAAAGGAACCGAACTCCATGCTGCTTCCGTTGTGGGTGATACGGTGGGCGACCCGTACAAAGACACCTCTTCCGTGGCACTGAACCCCATTATCAAGTTTACCACATTGTTTGGGTTGCTGGCAATGGAAATCGCTTTGGCAGAACATTTCAGGCCGATCGCTCATTACATCGGCGGTGCATTCCTGATCATTGCCTTGATCTTCGTTTACCGCTCATTCTACAAAATGCGGATCAACGAATAGGTTAAAAACCATAAACCGGAAAAGCCGGGCATCCCTTATGGGATATCCGGCTTTTTCTTTTGTGCCGTACCGAAAAGAAAACGGCCGACAATTTGCCGGCCGTTTTCTTTGTTTTATCCTGTTTCCGGAATTATTCCGGATGAATAGCCTCTACAGGACAAACGTCTGCGCAAGCGCCGCAATCGGTGCAAACATCAGGATCAATTTTGTAAATTTCGCCTTCAGAAATTGCTTCGACGGGACACTCGTCAATGCAGGTACCACAAGCGGTACAGTCGTCTGTGATTACGTATGCCATTTCCTTTGATTTTTATTGGTTAATAATGGCTGCAAAGGTGAAAATATTTTTGTTTTTAAACATTAAAAAAAATGGATTTAACTTTAATTTTTACTCATTCTAAATTAGAAGGGAAAGGATCATCCGCTATGATGTTAAAAAATTGCCTGTGTTTACAAGTCTGTACTTTGGATTTGGTGTAGAAAGTTCACCAATTGAAAGGAAAGCAGGTTCATCCCCAATACATTTAAAGATTGCAAATAAAAAAGCCTCTTAAATTTAAGAGGCTCATTTTCATTGTGATCCAGCTGGGATTCGAACCCAGGACCCACGGCTTAAAAGGCCGTTGCTCTACCAGCTGAGCTACTGAATCTCCATAAACGGGGTGCAAAAGTACAATCAATATTTTAAATACCAAATTATCAGCGAAAAAATTTAATACTTTTTTACAAACCTGTGGTAAAATAAAGCAAATCAAAATAAAATCAGTCTTCCTAAAAAATATTCATGGGGCCTTTTCCTTCACGTACAACACTGAATTCATCGCCGGTGCAGTCTATCACTGTCGATCCTTCGTTACCGCCGTATCCGCCGTCGATGACAATATCCACCAGGTCTTTGTATTTTTCATAGATCAGTTCCGGATCGGTGGTGTATTCGATGATGTCATCCTCGTCGCGGATGGATGTGGACATGATGGGGTGCCCCAGATGACGTACGATCTCCAGCGGAATGTTGTTGTCGGGGATGCGTATGCCGACCGTTTTCTTCTTCGACTGGATGTATTTCGGTACCGTATTGTTGGCGTTCAGGATGAAGGTGTAAGGACCGGGAAACGCCTTTTTCATCATTTTAAAGATGTGATTGCTGATGGGCTTTGTAAAATCCGCCAGTTGGCTCAGGTCATGGCAGATGAACGAAAAGTTTGCCTTCTCGGGTTTGATGCCTTTGATGCGCGCAATGCGCTCAATGGCTTTCGGTTTGTAGATGTCGCATGCAAGTCCGTAAACGGTATCCGTTGGACTGATGATGATCCCGCCGTCGTTAAGACATTCGGTGACGATGTTGATCTGCCGCCGGCCGGGATTTTCCGGATAAATTTTTAATAACATACCGACAAGATTTTATGGTTTTGCACAAAATTACAAAAAAAAGGGGTAAGCTACCTGTATCGCACCGCTACAACCGCCTACCCTTGCTACCTTCCGGTCCTGGGGGAGTTCAGCAGGAGCTGGTCGTACAGGACTTACCCCGCGGCAAAATTAATATTTTAAACACGAATGACAATATTTTTTAAAAAAATCACTTTTTAAAGCTTTGATTTGTACATTTGCCGTATTATTCACCAAAATACAATTTAACTATGAATTCAAAAACATCTTATGCAAACATCGTTATCATAAACGGACTGATCGCTGCAGCAATCATTTTTGTAATCAGCATTATGTATTATGTGCTCGGCATTGATCTCTTCAAGCCGCTCTTTGTATTTTTAAATGTTGTCATAACGTTTACCGTAATCATTTTTTTTATGGTAATTGGAATGAAATCGCAACGTGATAATTTGCTTGACGGGAAAACAAATTACGGTAAAAAATTACTCACCGGAATTTTTGTAAGCCTGATTGCCCTTGTAGTTTCGGGAGTACTTAGTTGGTTGTTTTATCAGTTGATCGACCCGGATTACATCAGCAGGCAAATGGAAGATTTTTTACTGAGGATGGAAGATATGGGGCTTTCCGAGGAACAACTGGATCAAGTCAGATCAAATATGGAAAGTGCTTCAACACCGTTGGGGCAGATGATACAGAATCTGAAGTCATGGCCTATCATAGCAGTAGTTTTTTCACTGATTGTCGCAGCATTTGTTAAAAACGAAAAGTTACCCGAAAACGAAGCATTTTAATGGATTTATCATTAGTCATACCGCTGCTCAACGAGGAAGAGTCGTTGCCCGAACTTACCGACTGGATCATTCGTGTGGTGAATGCCGGGAAGTTGTCGTTCGAGATCATTTACATTGACGACGGAAGTACCGACGATTCCTGGAAAATCATCCGATCCTTGTCGGAGAAATATCCGGAAGTGAAGGGGATCAAGTTCAGACGCAATTACGGCAAATCGCCGGCGCTGAACCGTGGATTTTATTACGCCAAGGGCAATGTTGTCATCACCATGGATGCCGACCTGCAAGACAGTCCGGATGAAATCCCCGAACTCTACCGGATGATCACTCAAGAGGGTTATCAGGTGGTGTCCGGATGGAAGAAGAAACGGCATGATCCCATCGGCAAGCGACTGCCGTCGAAATTCTTCAACTGGACCACACGGCGCATCTCGGGATTGAAACTTCATGATTTTAATTGCGGATTAAAGGCCTATCATCATGATGTCGTCAAGAACATCGAACTCTATGGCGAAATGCACCGCTATATCCCGGTGATCGCCAACTGGGCGGGGTTTACAAAGATAACCGAAAAGGTCGTTAATCATCAGGCCAGAAAGTATGGGAAGTCAAAGTTCGGGTTCGAACGTTTTATGAAAGGCTATCTTGACCTGATCAGCCTGACCTTTATTGCCAAATTCGGCAAAAGGCCCATGCACTTTTTCGGTATTATCGGCACATTGCTTTTCCTTACGGGATTTGTTATTGCCGGTTACCTTGCTTTCGGTAAAATATTCTGGCATGAGTACCGGATGACAGAACGACCTTTGTTTTTTCTCGGATTGCTGTCGATGATACTTGGAACACAGGTTTTTGTCTCGGGTTTTATTGCGGAGCTGATCTCGCGCAATTCGCCCCGCCGCAATGAATATCAGGTTGAAGAGACCAAAGGCATCGACCGGAAAA
>JAOZMX010000030.1:0-18679 GCA_029934065.1 Bacteroidales bacterium | reverse complement strand
CAAAAAAAAAGTTGTTATTCTCGGTTCGGCCTATCCCTTGCGGGGTGGGCTTGCCGCTTATAATGAACATCTGGCGCGGGCTTATCTGCAAAACGGGGATGATGTTGAGATCGTGACCTTTTCGCTGCAATACCCCGGGTTTCTTTTTCCCGGCAAAACGCAATATTCCTCCGAAGCGCCACCGGCAGATCTGAAGATCATTTCGGGCCTCAATTCCGTTAATCCCATCTCATGGATAGCCATTGGAAAAAAGATCAGAAAAATTAATCCCGACCTGTTGATCATCAAATTCTGGCTTCCTTTTATGGGGCCTGCTTTGGGAACGGTGGCACGAATCGTAAGAAAAAACAAACATACCAAAGTTATTTCCATCCTCGATAACATTATTCCCCACGAAAAACGCCCCGGCGACAGGGTACTTGCCCGCTATTTTGTGAAATATGCGGATGGATTTGTGGCCATGTCGGATGAGGTGATGAATGATCTTTCGCAATTTGACACCAAAAAGCCAAGGGCATTTTGTCCGCATCCGTTGTACGATTTCGGAATGCTGCGATCAAAAACCAAAGCGAGAGAAACCCTCGGGCTGGATCAGGAGAAAAAATTCCTCCTGTTTTTCGGATTTATCCGCGACTACAAAGGACTTGATCTTTTACTTAAAGCAATGGCGGATAAGAGGCTTAAAGAGAGGGGTATTCACTTGCTTGTTGCCGGTGAGTTCTACACCGATTCCAAACCTTATTTCAACCTGATCGAAGAACTGGAAATAGGGGAGAGGGTGCACATGTCCAACGATTTTATTCCCGACAGTAAGGTGGGTGATTATTTCAATGCGGCTGATCTGGTGGTACAACCCTATAAAGATGCCACGCAAAGCGGCGTCACGCAAATTGCCTATCATTTCGAGAAACCGATGGTAACAACCAATGTGGGCGGATTGGCCGAAATTGTGCCCGACGGCAGGGTAGGGTATGTGGTTCGTCCCGATGAAAAAGAGATCGCCGGGGCCGTTTTAAAATATTTTGACGGGAATAAAGAGAGCGAATTTGTACAAAACATCAGAATTGAGAAACAAAAATATTCGTGGGAACGAATGCTGAAAACCATCAATAAATTAGCTGAACATGATCTATCGTAGCAAAGCGCCGTTAAGACTTGGGCTGGCGGGAGGCGGAACCGACGTGGCACCTTATTCCGACCTTTACGGCGGAGCCATTTTAAATGCCACCATCAGCATGTATGCCTATGCGACCATTGAGCCGTTGCCGGATAATAAAATCATCCTGAATGCGGTGGATAAGCAGGAGATGCTTGAATTTAAAAGCATCGAAACGCTCCCTCTGAACGGCAATCTTGACCTGATCAAGGGAATTTACAACCGCATCACCAAAGAATTTACAAAAAAGCCGTTGTCGTTCAAACTCTCCACCTTTGTTGACGCTCCTCCGGGATCGGGACTCGGATCATCTTCCACGCTGGCAGTGGCTGTTCTCGGAGCTTTCTCGGAATGGCTGAAGTTGCCGCTGGGCGAATACGACCTTGCCCGCCTAGCCTACGAGATCGAAAGAATTGACCTGAAGATGGCCGGGGGCAAGCAGGATCAGTATGCTGCAACATTCGGCGGGGTGAATTTTATGGAATTTTACAAAGACGATAAAGTGATCGTGAATCCGCTTCGCATCCGGACAACGTATCTGAACGAACTGGCTCATAACCTGATACTTTACTACACCGGAACCAGCAGGCTCTCATCGAAGATCATCGAGTCGCAAAGCAAAAACGTTCAGTCGAAAAACAAGAAAACCATCGAAGCAATGAACCAATTGAAGCGTCAGGCTGTTTTAATGAAGGAGGCCATTTTAAAAGGTGAATTGGAAAAAATAGGAGAATTGCTTGATTTTGGCTGGGAATTTAAAAAGCAAATGACCTCGGGAATTACCAATCCCGCCATTGACGAAATCTACCAGGCAGCACGAAAACAGGGTGCTGCCGGAGGAAAGATATCGGGCGCCGGCGGCGGCGGTTTTATGTTTTTCTATTGTCCCGGAAACACACGCCACAAAGTGATTGAAACGGTGGAAGCGTTTGGCGGGAAGATCAAAAGATATGAATTTACAAAACAGGGATTGACCACATGGTCTATTTAAACCTGTAACATTAAATAAAAAAATTATCCATTGAATTTTTCAGATTTTAAACTTGACGATCGGATCAATCAGGGAATTGAATCCATCGGTTTTGAAAAACCGACACCCGTGCAGGAACTTGCCATACCCGAGATACTTTCGGGCAACGACCTGATTGCCTGTGCGCAGACGGGAACGGGAAAAACCGCCGCTTATGTATTGCCGTTGTTGCACGGCATCCTTACGCAAAAGGAACGCTCCGGTAACATCAAAGCGCTGATCATTGCCCCCACACGCGAGCTGGCCGTTCAGATCGATCAGCAGCTTGAAGGGTTTTCCTACTTTGCTCCGGTGAGCTCCATCGCCGTTTACGGCGGAGGCAGCGGAACGGATTTCGAGGTGGAAAAAAAGGCCATCAAAACGGGAGCGGAAGTGTTGATTGCCACTCCCGGCCGGCTGATCTCGCACATCAATTCGGGATATGTCAATTTCGACCGGTTGAAGTATCTGATCCTTGATGAGGCCGACCGGATGCTGGACATGGGATTTCAACCCGATATCCTGAAGATCATCAGTTTTTTACCCAAAAACCGGCAAACACTTTTGTTTTCGGCAACCATGCCGTCCGACATCAGGGCATTTGCAAAAAAAATCCTGAACAACCCCAACGAGATCAATCTGGCCGTATCCAAACCGGCTGAAAATGTTTTGCAGGCAGCTTACATGGCCTACGACAACCAAAAGATAGCACTGGTAAAAAAACTGATCACCGGAAAGGAGCTCCCCTCGGTGCTGATCTTCTCGGCCACCAAAGCAAGTGTGAAAGATTTGGAAAGAGAACTTTTAAGACTGAAAATGAATGTCAAAGCCATTCATTCGGATCTGGAACAGGAGCAGCGCAAGGAAGTGCTCCGACAATTTCGCAACCGCGAGATACAGGTACTGGTGGCCACCGATATTGTTTCCAGAGGCATTGACATTGACGACATCAGCCTGGTTATCAACTACAATGTGCCGCAGGATGCCGAAGATTATGTCCACCGCGTGGGGCGTACCGCAAGAGCCGACAAAACCGGCGTAGCCATTACCTTTATCAACCAAAAGGAAGTACGCAATTTTACGAATATCGAGAAACTTATCGGTTCGGAAATCAGAAAACTGCCGCTGCCACCGGAAATAGGAGAGGGGCCGGATTTTAATACCCGCTCTCCCCACAAAAGAAGATTCGTGAAAAGACGACCCGGAAGAAAGGGAAATTAATTTCGTATATTTGCGGGGAAAAATAAACAGACCATCAGGACAGCATGAGCAAACCCTTCAAAAAACTGAATTACGAAGAGATCAAACAAATCCTTGCCGAGAAAGACCACCGGGTGATTTTTCGCAAAACCAATATCATTCCCGATGACGAAGACCTGTATCAGGCACTGAAATCCTACATCAATTACGACGAAATATCCAAAAAATCAGTGCTGGGGATTGATATCTTTCAATACTCTGCCGGATACGGTGTTTTGGAACAATCGCTCATTCCCTTCCTGTTTCGCAGGTTTATCGAAACCACCATCGAGCAGTGTTTTTCAAATCATAAATTCATCTTTCAGAAATATACCCCGGAGCTGATCATGCAACGATTTATCAGTACGGGCGACGGGGGGTTTTTTATTTTTGAAACCCCACTGCATTCGTTACTTTTTGCCATCAATTTTGCCATTGTCCTGAGGGTTTACAATGCCTTTCATTTCTATCCCAAATTGCGCCGGATCATCGGAAGCATCAACCTTCGTTATGCGATCACTTATGATAAACTCTACCAGTTTGACGATAATTATTTCGGCAGGTCCATCATCAACAACGCAAGGATATTGCAAAAAGACGACCTGAACCGCTGCCTCATTGATCAAAATGTGGAAAACTGGTTTTTGGTCAATACCGGCGGACTTGAAAATCTTCAGGTCATCACCATGACTGAAATATCCAATATACAGCATTTTAAAGACGATTACGATTGTGAAATTCTGGACAAGCATCCCGATGAAGTCTTCGGGATTATCGAGAAACGTACCTACGGCATCATCAACAGCGATATTTTAAAGATCGGCAAAATCCACTCCAAATTGACCGAGCTTAGCATTTACAATCTCCACTTGCAGGTAGCATTAAGGCTGGTGAACGATGACGATCCCGAACAAACGAAAGTGATTACCATCAGCCTCGGCAACCTGAATACAACCGGAATATAAAATAGAAATTTTTATTATTTTTGTTGAAAAACAAACATTTTCACTGTTCTTATCATTTTCATGGGCATTATTATTTTATTCACTGATCAAACACATCAAAGCTATGCACAAAAAAAATTACACTCATTTATTTGCTATTTTAATCGTAGCGTTTTTTTCAGTCAACCAAACTTTTTCCCAGATCGTTGTCAATGAATATTCGGTATCCAATTTGAATCAGTTTTTGGATAACCATGGCAAATATGAAGACTGGATAGAGTTGTACAATTCAAATGATGATGATGTTAACCTTAGCGGATACTTCCTGAGCGACAAGCCGCTGAAACCCATGAAATGGCAGTTTCCTTCGGGAACCGTGATTCCGGCGCACGAATTCATCAGAATATGGGCTTCGGGCAGAGATGAAGTATCTGGAAGTCATTACCATACCAACTTTAAATTAACCCAGACGAAAGACAACGTCGAACACATTGTTTTTTCCAACCCTTTCGGGGAAATCATACAGGACATCACCCTGGAGATAACCCAAGCCGGTCATTCGCGGGGAAGAAAACCCGACGGAACGGATAACTGGTGGATATTTACAAGTCCTACACCAAAAAATTCAAACAACAACGTCATTGCCTATGTTGCTTATGCCCAAAGGCCTCAAATGAGCGATTCGGCAGGGTTTTACAACGAAAGTCTTTCCATTGCCATTACCACTACCGAGCCCAATTCCGAGATTCATTATACGACCAACGGCAATAAACCGACATCGTCATCCGCAGTTTATTCTTTGCCGGTTGATGTGACCGAAACAACCATTGTCAAAGCGCGCACATTCAGCTCAAATCCGGAGATTTTACCGAGCCTTATCGAGTTCAACACCTATTTCATCAACGACGAACACACCATGGCCATCATGTCCGCATCGGCCGATCAACTGGATGACCTGCTCAATGGAAATCAGTCGTTGAGACCCTTCGGGACATTCGAATATTTTAACAAAGAGGGCGTGAGAACAACATACGGCTACGGCGAATTTAACGAACACGGACAGGATTCGTGGGTGCATCCCCAGCGAAGTATTGATTACATCACCCGTGATGAATGCGGTTACAACTATGCCATCCGCGAACCGCTCATCCCATTGACCGACAGGGATCAATTTCAGCGGATCATTTTGAGAGCCGCCGGCGACGACAATTATCCCGGCATTGATACCAGCGCTTTGCTGCGGGATTATTTTGTGCAAAACATTGCCTGCAAAACGGATATGAACCTCGATGTGCGCAAGGGAGAAAAAGGGCTGCTGTATGTGAACGGGATTTTTTGGGGCGTTTACGGATACAGGGAAAAAGTGAACGATCACGATTTTACCAAATACTATTACGATCAGGGTAAATACGACATCTATTTCCTGATGCTGTGGGGCGGAAGCTGGGCCGAATACGGCGGGCAGGCTGCCTGGGACGACTGGAATGAAATCCACCACTTCATCAAATATGAGGACATGACCGACTCGTCCAATTTTGCTTATGTGAAATCACGTTTCGATTACACAAGCCTGGTGGATTATGTGCACATCAACTCTTTTGTGGTTTGCAGCGACTGGATCAACTGGAACGTGGGGTGGTGGAGAGGTATCAATCCCGAAGGAGGCCATCAGAAATGGGGCTACATCTTGTGGGATGAAGATGCCACTTTTGCCCATTACATCAACTATACCGGTGTTCCCGGCATCAGCCCGTACACGCCGCCGTGCTATCCCGAAGGCTTGACGAACGATCCCGAAGAACACATCGTCCTGCTTAATCATCTGCTGGATAATGATGAATTCAGACAATATTACTTATCGCGTTATGTGGATTTGTACAACACTGCCTTTAAACCGGAATATATGATCAATTATCTTGATTCGATCGAAGCCAAGATGCTGCCCGAAATGCCTTATCACATTGAACGCTGGGGAGGCTCCATGGAGGAATGGCAAAACAATGTGCAGAAGATCAGAAATTTTATCACCAACCGCAGCAATTATTTGCCCGAAGGATTTGCCGATTGCTGGGATATGACGGGACCCTACGAAGTTTCATTTAATGTGGAACCTGCCGGATCGGGCGAAATCCGGATCAATTCCATCACACCCGAAATGCCATGGAACGGCATGTATTTCGGCGGCGTTGAAACGATTTTGCAGGCCATTGAATCCAACACAAATTATGAATTTGACAAATGGATGCTGAATAACCACACTGTTTATCCAAACGATTCGGCTTCAACAGTAACCTTTGAGTTTGAACAGGGTGACGATATCGTTGCGGTATTTAAAGAAAAACTTTACGTTGATTCACTGGTGATCAACGAAATAATGTACAATCCTGCCGATGGGTTCGATTGTAAGGACTGGGTGGAGTTTTACAACCCAAGTCCGTATCCGCAGGATATTTCGGGATGGAAACTGAAGGACAGCGATGATGATCATGTATTTGAATTTCCCGAAAATACCATCATAGACTCATTGGGTTATATTGTGGTAAGCAAAGACACTGCAACGTTCAAATCATTTTATCCAGAAGTGGCCAATGTTTTGGGTGACATGGATTTCGGCTTTAGCGGCGGCGGTGAATTGGTTCGCCTGTACAATGCCGAAGATGTGCTGATAGATACGGTACATTACGACGATTCGGCACCATGGCCGACACAGCCGGACGGCGGCGGTCCGTCACTGGAACTGATCGCGCCCACACTCGACAATGCATTGGCCGAAAACTGGATGGCTTCGGCCGACTACGGAACTCCCGGCGCCATGAACAGCCTGATGGTCTCCGTTCCAAAGGAACCTGCAATCGAAAAGATAACTTTCAAAGTATTTCCAAATCCTTTCAATACTTCAGCAACCATCCAAATCTTATCCGATGAACCCGTATCTGACGGAACCCTTATCGTTTACAATGCTTTTGGTAAAATCGTAATGAACATTACCAACATCAACGGAAACAGGATAAAGATCAACAGGAACGCTTTACCGGAAGGGTTATACATTTTCAGGTTTACGGCACAAAACAATTCATTGAATGGAAATGGTAAATTGATGATCAAGTAACCCGGTGAGAATTTTTCTTGTATTAATGAATTTGTAATTTAATAAAAATTTATAAGCGTGGTTTTGAAGTATCATTAAATGTCCTATAATTAATATTATGTTAAATAGGATTTTTTTAAATATAGTTCAAAACCTACCCTTCCCGGTTGTCTTCAATGCATGTTGATGTAAATAAAAAAGGAGGAAAATGTTTTCCTCCTTTTTTGAATTTTGAAAAATTTGATTATTTGTTCAAACGTTCGTTGATGCTTTTCAATTTATCCATCATACCGAGTCTGGTATAAATATCTTTCAGCGAACGCAAGGTGTATTGGTCGTTGGGTTGCAAACTGTCGGCTTTTTCAATATAAGGCAATGATTTTCTCAACAGTTCGGTTTCCTGATCTTTCAGTTCTTTGTATTTTTTTTCTTCATTCAGCGGCAGTTCGTTGGCTGCTTTCGATATCTCAATGGCCTGGTTCACATAAAGTGCTCCGAGATTATAATTCGCATCGAAATAATCCGGATTCAACTCAATGGCTTTTTTATAATAATTTTCCGCTTCTTCAAATTTCCCCATTTGGTCGTAGTTGGTCCCGACGGCAAAAAACAGTGTCGGGTTTGTCGTGTCTTTTTCGATGGCCAGTTGTAACAAATCCATGGCCTTGTCTTTTTGTCCTGTTGCCAGATAAATATTGGTTTCGTCAATGATCAGTTTAAAATTATCGGGGAATATTTTTCTTCCTTCCTTGATGTATTCCAGGGCTTTTGTTGTATCACCCTCCGACTTGACTATTTCGGCGAGCGAAGAATAAATGTCGGGATGTGCATATTTAATTTCGATCAGTTTTTGATAATATTTCTTGGCTTCACTGTTCAGGTTGGCTAATTGTGCACACAAAGCAGCATTGTATGTTGCCATGCTGTCAACTTTTCCCAGACTTTCGTTCACCTGTGCAGATTGGCCGAAAGCGGTCATCGCATCTTTATAATCTTTTTCGGTGTAATGCGAAACCCCCTGATTATAAAACTGTTCTGCGCAAACGATGATCCTGTCGTTGATGTCTTTGGTAAATTCCCCTTTGGTATCCAACTCTTTGGCTTTCAAATAAGCGTTATAGGCTTTTAAAAGTGCATCCGGATCGAGTTTCTTATATTTCTCATCTTCACTCAATTGAATGGCCAGATAGACATTCCCGTAATAGAACCAGGTTTTTGCTTCGTTCATTGTTTTGGGGTTTTCCACTGCGTCGTCAATGGCCTCTTTCGCTTTGTCCAGTTTACCATACCTCAGGTAGTTAAAAGCGGCTGTTCTTTTCGCTTTTTGGGCACTCGCACCGAATGCCAGAGAAATTAACAAAATGATTACTGCAAATTTTTTCATTGTATTTGTTTTAAGATTAATATCATTCGTTTTTACAATTGTCGTACCAAAAATAAATGGACGTTAAAATTAAGATGCGGCAAAAATATAAAATAATGGAGATTCATTTAAAAAATTCCATAATTTGAAATCAATCCGTTTTATTCCTGTTCCTCCTCCTCTCCCGTTGCTGAAATATCTTGTTCACCTTCTTGGTTTTCAGTCATTTCATCTTCAAACTCCATTTTTTCTTTATCTTCTTCATCAACTTCCACCTTGGCGACAGCCGCAATGGTATCGTTATCCCGAAGGTTGATGAGCCTGACGCCTTGTGTTGCACGTCCCATGACCCGCAGGCTTGCCACCGATAATCGTATGGTCAGTCCCGAGCGGTTGATGATCATCAGGTCGTCGTTGTCGGTAACGTTCTTGATGGCAATGAGTTTTCCGGTTTTTTCCGTGACGTTGATGGTTTTAACCCCTTTACCGCCACGGTTGGTCACCCGGTAATCTTCGAGCTTTGATCTCTTGCCATAGCCGTTTTCCGAGACCACCAACACATCGTATTCCTGATTTTCCATGCAGATCATCCCGATCACTTCGTCGTCGGGTCCCGATAACCTGATACCTCTTACGCCCGAAGCATTACGTCCCATGGGACGAACGGTTTTTTCATTGAACCTGATGGCTCTTCCCGATTTCAATGCCAGGATCACTTCACTTTGACCATCGGTTTGCCGTGCTTCGATCAAAGAGTCTCCTTCCCTGATGTTGATGGCAATGATGCCGTTTTGACGCGGTCTGGAATAGGCCTCCAGCGATGTTTTTTTGATGATGCCTTTTTTGGTTGCCAGAATGATGAAATTGTTGTTGATGTAATCTTCATCTTTCAGGTCTTTGATGTTGATGAATGCTTTAACCTTGTCGTCATGTTCAATGTTGATCAGGTTTTGTATCGCCCTTCCTTTGGATGTCTTGGTTCCTTCGGGAATTTCAAACACCCGCAGCCAGTAAACTTTCCCTTTTTCGGTAAAGAAAAGCATGTAGTTGTGGTTGGTGGCCACGAACAGATATTCCAGAAAGTCTTCGGTGCGGATGGCGCCGCCGCGTGCTCCTCTCCCACCCCGGTTTTGTACACGGTACTCGGTGAGCGGTGTTCTTTTGATATAACCGAGATGCGAGATCGTTACCACCACCTCTTCATCGGGAATGGTATCTTCGATCCTGAAATCACTGGCCGAATATTCGATTTTTGTCCTTCGTTCGTCATGGTATTTTTCCATCAGCTCTCGCAGCTCGGCTTTGATAATATCCATCCGCATCCATTCATTGGCAAGGATCTCTTTCAGGTTTTCAATCCTTTGCATCAAATCCTGATAATCCTTTTTGATCTTATCGCGTTCGAGTCCGGTAAGGCGTTGCAAACGCATTTCCAGAATGGCTTTGGCCTGAATATCGGAAAGTTCGAAGTTTTTCATCAAACCCTCTTTGGCTTCATCGGGAGTTTGCGAATGGCGGATAAGGGCAATGACTTCGTCAAGATGGTCAAGGGCGATGAGCAGTCCTTCGAGGATATGAGCCTTTTTCTCGGCTTCTCTCAACTCGTATTCGGTACGGCGGACAACCACTTCGTGACGGTGATCAACAAAATGCCTGATGATGTCCTTCAGGTTGAGCTGATAGGGCCGTCCGTTTACCAGTGCAATGTTGTTGACACTAAAGGAAGTTTGCAGCGAAGTGTATTGATAAAGTTTGTTCAGGACAACATTGGTAACGGCATCCCTTTTAAGGTCATAAACGATCCGTATCCCGTTCCGGTCGGATTCGTCCCTGATGTCGCTGATTCCTTCAATTTTTTTGTCGTTGATCAGATCGGCTGTCTTTCTGATCATTTCGGCTTTATTGACCTGATAAGGTATGGAAGAAACAATGATCTGCTCTTTGCCCGAGGCAGTGGTTTCGATAGTGGCCTCTCCGCGCATGACAATTCTTCCTCTGCCGGTTTCGTATGCTTCCCTCACACCGTCGTAACCGTAAATGATGCCTCCCGTTGGAAAATCGGGGGCTTTGATATGCTGCATCAGTTCGGGGATGGTGATCTCATTGTTGTCGATATAGGCAATGATCCCGTTGAGCACCTCGGTCAGATTGTGGGGCGCCATATTGGTTGCCATTCCCACCGCAATACCTGAAGTGCCGTTGATCAGCAGATTGGGGATTTTAGCAGGCAGTACCTGCGGCTCTTTCAACGAATCATCAAAATTCAATTGAAAATCCACCGTATCTTTGTTGATATCGTCCAGCATCTCCTCGGCCAGTTTCCTGAGCCGGGCTTCGGTATATCGCATGGCTGCTGGGCTGTCGTTATCAATCGAGCCGAAGTTTCCCTGTCCGTCAACCAGCGGATAACGCAACGACCACTCCTGTGCCATTCTTACCATGGCATCATAGACCGAGCTATCGCCGTGAGGATGGTATTTTCCGAGCACCTCCCCCACTATTCTTGCCGATTTTTTATAGGGCCGGTTGGAAAAAACGCCCAACTCAAACATTCCGAAAAGAATCCTTCTGTGTACAGGTTTCAATCCGTCCCTTACATCCGGAAGTGCCCTTGAAACAATTACCGACATTGAATAATCGATATAGGCCGACTTCATCTGATTTTCAATATTAACCTTGAAAATCTTTTCTCCTTCAATATTATTATCCATCTCCTAACTAATTCGAATTTAGTAAATTACTCTCCTTATTTTTTAGGTTGCAAAAGTAATGTTTTTTATTCGATAAATCACACCCTAATTAAGGTTATTATAAACATCAAACTGTTGATAAAATAAGTGGTTTCGGGCTTTCGTCACAACAATTGGAAGTATTTTTGCAAACGAGACGAAAAAGTTATCTCGGCATTGAATTTTTTAATCTTGCGAATGACTGAAAACAAAGGATTGAATAAATTTTTTAAAACCCGATAAACACAACACTAAAAAATATTAATTTTACGTTTGGAACGTTATTTGTGAAGGTAAGATTTGTAAAATGATAATTGGAAAATATGGAAGCAAAGTTTTCACAACGTGTAAAAGATGTTCTTTCGTACAGCCGGGAGGAGGCCATCAGGCTGGGAAATGACTATATTGGTGTAGAACATCTGATACTGGGAATTTTGAGGGAAGGCGAAGGCCTTGCCATCAAGATACTCAACTATTTGGGCGTTGACCTGAAAGATTACAGAAGGCATATCGAACAGTCGATTGCTTCAGGCAACGCACCCGTAAACAAAAACATTGAAAACCTCCCTCTTGTAAAGCAGGCCGAAAGAGCCCTTAAACTTACCTATCTCGAAGCAAAGTTCTATAACAGCGAACTCATCGGAACGGAACATCTTCTGCTTGCAATATTGAAAGATGAAGACAATATCGTCACCAAAACCTTCGAGCGGTTTGGTGTGGATTATGATAATGTAAAAGATGAATTACAAGCCATCATGACCAATGATCCCGAAAAAGAGGAACAGCAAAAAGAAAGCATGGATCCGATAAAAGACGAGCTGCCCGGAAGCCCCATGGATGACGACTTTGAAGAAAGCAAAGGTTTTGGGAAACCACTGAAAAAATCGGGAGAACCCAAATCGAAGACACCGGTACTGGATAATTTCGGCAGGGATCTGACGCGTCAGGCCGAGGACGGACGTCTGGACCCCATTGTGGGACGTGAAAAAGAGCTGGAAAGGATCGCACAGATATTGAGCAGGCGCAAAAAGAACAACCCCATTTTGATCGGGGAACCCGGTGTGGGTAAATCGGCCATTGCCGAAGGCCTTGCCTTGAGGATCGTTTCACGAAAAGTTTCCCGGGCCCTGTTCAACAAAAGGATCGTTACGCTTGATCTGGCTTCACTGGTGGCCGGGACAAAATACCGCGGGCAGTTTGAAGAGCGTATGAAAGCCGTATTGAACGAACTGGAGAAAAACCCGGATATCATCCTTTTTATTGATGAAATACATACCATTGTAGGAGCCGGTAATGCGTCAGGATCGCTGGATGCATCCAACATGTTCAAGCCCGCTCTGGCAAGAGGAGAAATCCAATGCATCGGTGCCACAACGCTGGATGAATACCGTCAGTACATCGAGAAAGACGGTGCGCTGGAAAGAAGGTTTCAAAAAATTCTGGTTGATCCGACCACCGTTGAGGAGACAACGGAGATTTTGCAAAATATCAAATCCAAATACGAAGACCATCATCTTGTAAAATATACCAATGATGCCATTTTGGCTTGCGTTACGCTTACCAACAGGTACATCAGCGACAGATACCTGCCCGATAAGGCCATAGACGCACTGGATGAGGCCGGCTCGAGGGTGCACATCACCAATATGCATGTTCCGTCAAAGATCATTGAGATTGAAAATCAGATCGAGGATGTGCGAAAAGAAAAAACAAGAGCCATCGGCAGCCAGAAATTTGAAGAAGCTGCCCGCTTCAGGGATATCGAAAGAAAACTTCAGGACGAGCTGGAAATTGAAAAAAGAAAGTGGGAAGAGGAATCGAGGATAAACCGTGAGGTGGTGACGGAAGAAAATGTGGCTGAAGTGGTGGCCATGATGACAGGTGTGCCGGTCAAACGGATCGCACAAAGCGAAGGAACCCGTCTGGTGAAGATGGAAACCGAACTGAAGGGATCGGTCATTGGTCAGGACGACGCCATCAAAAAGGTGGTGAAAGCCATCAGGCGCAACCGTGCCGGACTCAAGGACCCCAACAAACCCATCGGAACTTTCATCTTCCTGGGGCCAACGGGCGTTGGAAAAACACACCTGGCCAAGATCCTTGCCCGCTACCTTTTCGATTCGGAAGATGCCCTGATAAGAATTGACATGAGCGAGTACATGGAAAAATTTTCCGTCTCCCGATTGGTGGGAGCGCCTCCGGGATATGTGGGCTATGAGGAAGGCGGACAGTTAACCGAAAAAGTACGTCGCAAGCCTTATTCCATCATCCTGCTGGACGAGATCGAAAAGGCGCACCCCGACGTTTTTCATATCCTTTTGCAGGTGCTCGACGACGGATTGATCACCGACAGCCTGGGCCGGCGGATCGATTTCAAAAATACCATCATCATCATGACCTCCAACATCGGTTCGCGCCAGTTGAAGGACTTCGGTCATGGCGTGGGATTTAATACTACGGCCAAGAAAATGAGCAAAGGAAAACATGCACAAGGTGTGATTGAAAATGCGTTGAAAAAAACCTTTGCTCCAGAATTTTTAAACAGGATTGACGATATTGTGATCTTCGAATCGCTGGAACGCGAATCCATTCATAAGATCATCAACATTGAGCTGAAGCAGCTTTATGCAAGGGTTTACGATCTGGGCTACAAGATCGAAATCACCGAAGATGCCAAAGATTTTATCGTTGAAAAAGGCTGGGACGAACAGTTTGGTGCCAGACCGCTCAAACGTGCCATCCAGAAATACATCGAAGACCCCCTGGCCGAGGAGATCATCAAAAGCAATATCAAGGAGAACGATACCATCTTGCTGGATTACAAAAAGGGAGAAAAAGAGGAGTTGTCCATTGTGATCAACAAAAAGAAGAAAAAAACCAGACAACTTCCGGCAAGCAGTTAAAAAAAACGGGTCATTTCAAATGACCCGTTTTTTTATTAAAGTATCTCTTTCATTTCATCCTCAACTCTCAAAGTGCTTCTTTCAACAGGGGCCGTTGTCATCTTTTCCCAATAGCTGTTCAATTTTTCCGAGATGGTCGCGTCGCCATCAAAAAAATATTTTACCGAAAGATTAAATCCGGTATTTTCAAAAAATATCGTCACATGGTTTTTGCCCCGGATGATGAAATTTTTATTTTCTTCCGTCAACTTCCCGAGATACTTTTCCTGCAACAGCCGTGCGATTTCTTTGATGCTTTCCTCCGACGGGCCTTTTAAAAGGTATTCACCCATAAAAAAACGTTTGTTCAAAAAGTAATAAATGGTGTAAATACTGGAACTGAATCTGGTGTCGCGAAATCCGAATATCTTCAGATCGAAAAGCTCATCTTTTTGCAAAGAGATGCACTGAGGTTTCTTTTTATGACGGAGCACCCGCGGATATTTTGTTAAAAAATCAAAATCCTCGAATTTAATTTCGGCGGAAGTATTGTACCGCACAATGGAATTGTTTCCGGTTTTGAATCCTGCGATCTGGTTGATGAAATCACCTTTGATACAATGTCGGTACGGACTTTTCCGTGTCAGTCGTTTGTGGATATTAACATACCTTACACTGTATTTCCCAAAAAACAGCTTCGAAAAAAAGATGACTATTCGCGGGAAAAACACGATCAGAATGATAATCAGAACAATGAATGCCGCAGCGAGGAGGATGATTTTGTATGACATATTTTATGATGATGAAGTAATTGTAACGTGACAAAAGTACATTTTTCTGTCATTCGACACAAGCCAATTGCAAAATATGCCGCAAATCCGGGAAGAAAGCAAAATTACATTTTGGAGGAATGGTGTAACGTACACCGACTTGCATTATTCAATGCGAATATTATCTTTGCACGCAAAAATTTCGAAAAAACAGATCAAATGGATAAAGAGAACATTTTAAAAGGCGGGGAATTTCTGCTGAAAGAGGTCAAAGCCGGGGACATTTTCATTCCCGAAGAATTTACCGAAGAACAAAAAATGATTGCCGAAACCTGTACGGGTTTTCTGGAACAAGAAGTGTATCCGCTTCTCGACCGGATTGATGCCCAGGAAGAGGGGCTGATGAAAAGTCTTTTGCAAAAATCGGGAGAGCTGGGATTGCTGGGTATTTCGGTACCTGAAGAATATGAAGGATTCGGACAATCTTTTGTCACTTCGATGATCGCAAGTGAATTTATGGGCGCCGGCTATTCGTTCTCGGTGGCTTATTCGGCCCATACCGGAATCGGAACGCTGCCCATTGTTTATTACGGCAACGAAGAACAAAAACAAAAATACCTGCCGAAACTTGCCACCGGAGAGCTTACGGCTTCTTACTGTCTTACCGAACCCAATGCCGGCTCGGACGCCAACTCAGGCAGAACACAGGCCGTGCTATCCGAGGACGGAAAACATTACATCCTGAACGGACAGAAAATGTGGATCACCAACGGCGGTTTTGCCGATGTGCTGACGGTTTTTGCCAAGATAGATAACGACAGGGTATTGAGTGCCTTTATTGTTGAACGCGACTATCCCGGTATCAAATTCAATCCCGAAGAAAAGAAAATGGGGATCAAAGGTTCGTCAACGGTTCAGATATTTTTCAACGATTGTAAAGTGCCGGTCGAAAACCTGCTGGGCAAAAGAGGCCAGGGTTTTCGCATTGCCCTGAACATTCTCCACATGGGCAGGATCAAGCTGGGCGGAACGGTACTGGGGGCAGCCAAGCGAACCATCACCCAATCGGTGAATTACGCCAATGAACGGAAACAGTTCGGAACACAAATCGCACAATTCGGCGCCATCAAACACAAGCTGGCCGAGCAGGTTATCAAAACCTGGGTCACCGAATCATCGGTTTACCGTGTGAGCGATAACATTGATTCGGTCATCGGTATCCTTCTGGAGCAGGGACTGGAAAAAGGAAGAGCCACCATCGAAGGGATTGCACAATATGCCATTGAGGCGGCTTTTCTGAAAGTCTTCGGATCAGAATCGCTCAACTATATCGTTGATGAAGCAGTACAGATTTTCGGAGGGATGGGCTTTTCGTCCGAAACACCTGTTGACAGGGCATACCGTGATTCGCGGATCAACCGGATATTTGAAGGAACCAACGAGATCAACCGCCTGCTGGTGGTGGATACGACCATCAAAAAAGCACTGAAAGAGGGATTTAACGTTACAAGATATTCCAACACTTTGCTGAAAGAGCTTGCCGAAGATGTGGACGTTAAAGTACCCGAAGGGTATTACGCCAAAAGAAAATATTACATCAAAAATTTCAAAAAGGCAGCGTTGTTGTTGCTTGGCGTGGTTTCCGATCATTTTCAACGCCGCCTGACCAGCGAGCAGGAAATTTTGTTCAACATATCCGACGTGATGATGCAGGTTTATCCTGCCGAGTCGTCGTTGTTGCGGGTAGAGAAACTGGAAAACATGCGGGGCTCTGCTGCTGTGGACATTTACAAAGATATTGTGGATGTTTTTGTATATGACGCCGCCGGAATTATCCGCAAAAATGCTTTTGATGCCATCAATTCGTTTGCCGAAGGTGAACAGCGCGAGATGCTCACACGTTACATCGAACAGCTTACCGAAGTGGCACCCGTAAATGTTAAAGAGGCACGCCGCCGCATTGCCGACCGACTCATTGAAGAAAACAATTACTGTTTTTAATTTCGAATCTTATTTTCCGGAAACTGTTATCCAACAATAACCCGAAAACGTTTCCGGACGCCGATAAAAAAAACCTGTTTCAATTAAGAAACAGGTTTTTTTGTTGGATGTATTTTTGAATTATTCTTTGAGGATACCTTTTGAAATGACCAGCCGCTGCACTTCGTTGGTGCCTTCGTAAATCTGGCACAATTTGGCATCGCGCATCATTTTTTCAACCTGAAACTCCCAGGTATATCCGTCGCCGCCCATGACCTGAACAGCATCCGTAGTCACCTGCATTCCGACATCGGAAGCGTACATTTTCGACATGGCCGACAGTTTGTTGAGTTTCTTTTTATCATGATCGTAGGCCCATGCAGCGTACCACGTCAGCAGGCGTGCCGTTTCGATCTTGGTGGCCATATCGGCCAGCATGAAACCGATGGCCTGATTGGAAGCAATGGGACGGCCGAACTGTTTTCTGTTCTTGGCCCAGTCTTTGGCTGTCTCGTAAGCAGAGCGGGCGTTACCAACACTCAATGCTGCCACACCCGTACGTGTGCGGTCGAAAGTTTTCATGGCAATGATAAATCCATAACCCTCGTCGCCGATTCTGTTTTCCACGGGTACTTCCACATCCGTAAGGATAATTTCGTTTTGTACCGATGCTTTTTGTCCCATTTTATTCAGATGCGGTTTAAATTCAACACCCGGAGAATCGGAAGGAACAAGGAATGCGGTCAGACTGCGCGAGCCTTTCTCGGGATCGGTAATGGCAAAGACCGTAACAAATGTTGACACTTCGGCATTGGTGATAAAGCGTTTGTGTCCGTTGATGATGTATTTGTCGCCTTTTCTGATGGCCGTGGATTTGATGCCCTGCACATCCGATCCGGCATTGGGCTCGGTAAGGGCATAAGCGGCAACGCCTTGTTTTTCAACGAGCTCTCCGAAAAATTTCTTTTTTTGCTCCTCGGTAGCCGTAAGATATAACGGCGTCAATGCCAGCGTATTGGCGTCAATGCAAATGCCTATCCCGACACAGCCTGCGCCCAGCTCTTCGGATGCCAGCGCCCCGTCGAGCAATGAATAACCCTGACCTCCGTACTCCTTGGGCATGGGTCCGTTCATCAATCCTTCTTTGTATGCCGCTTTCACGATATCCCACGGAAATTCGGAAAGCCGGTCATATTTTAAACGATTGGGAATGATCCATCTTTCGGCAAAATCCCGGTACTTTGCCCTGATCTCTTCCTGTTGCGGTGTCAATGAAAAATCTATCATAGTTAAAATTTTAGATGATTATTTATTTTACAGATTACTTTAATGTTCGTATTTCAGGTTGGCAAGCAAAGATAGATTATTTTACGGAATTAGCAACACAATTAATTTCGGATCGTAAAAACAGGTTAGCAAATTTTAACACGGAGTGCATGGGATTTTTGCGTTATATTTGTTTTTCAAATTGAAGATGAAGCTTGTTATGTGTGAATTAAAACAGATTATTGAGGTGTTC
>JAOZMX010000029.1:19585-24642 GCA_029934065.1 Bacteroidales bacterium | reverse complement strand
CCGGGTTTAACGGGATGTCATTTATCCGCGGATTGGCCGAATTTCTGATAATGATTCCATGGGCACCATCTGATGGTTTCGGGGTATCCCAGATGGGAGGGAATCCATATCCCTCACGTGTTTGGTTAATACTGTCACTATTCAATAACAATTCCAGCAATTCCTCTTTTCCGACAGAATCAGTGATTTTTTCATACGAAAAACCTGATACTTGTGCCCTGGTAAAACCAGGGTTTAGCATAAACAACAGCAGGACCAGTAAAACACCCGCTTGTTTAAAAACAAATTCAGGGGTAGTGATTGCTTTTTTAAAAATAACTTCCCTTCTCATAATAACAAAAATTTAGTTAATAAGTAAATTTTGGCTTTGTTGATAATTCCCCTAAAATTTTCCAAAATTAGTGATTTTTATTTAAATCTGTTTTGAATGATGATTTTTTTTAACGACCCATTTGTTTATAAACATCCAGAAACACAATAGATTTACCGGATTTTCACCACTTACAGCTAATTTTGTGCAAAATTAAATGTTAATTTTTCTTAAATTGTTAATAACTCCGGTTTAAAGAAAAAAATTACTTTCGCACCATCAATGAAAAAAAGAGGTTTTTTCGGCAGATTATTGATTTGGAGGATCCGACATGTTAAAGATCGGCAGTTTGTCATCTTTTTAAGTCTGATCATCGGTATATTGAGCGGACTGGCCGCCATCTTTCTGAAAAACCTGGTATACTATACCCATTATTTGCTTACCAACGGTTTTCAGTTTTCGGAAGAGAATTACTGGTATTTTGCCTATCCGCTCATCGGCATCTTTCTCACGGTATTATTTGTGAAATATGTGGTGAAAGACAAGCTGGGACACGGTGTGAGCCGGATACTGTATGCCATTTCAAAAAACAACGGACAAATAAAACCGCACAACACTTACTCTTCGATGATTGCCAGCTCGCTGACCATCGGTTTCGGAGGCAGTGTGGGTCTCGAGGCGCCGATTGTGTTGACGGGTTCGGCCATCGGCTCCAACCTGGGACGTTTGTTTCGTCTTAACTACAAAACCATCATTTTGCTGATCGCATGCGGCAGCAGCGGCGCCATCGCCGGTATTTTCAAAGCGCCCATTGCCGGTGTGGTTTTTTCCATCGAGGTACTGATGCTCGACCTTACCATGGCCACGCTTATCCCTTTGCTGATATCGGCGGTTACGGGAGCCACGGTTGCCTATTTTTTGCTCGGGAATGATGTTTTATTCTCGTTCACCGTTACCGTACCTTTTACTTTAAAAGATATCCCGTTCTACATCTTGCTTGGTGTGTTTTCAGGGCTCGTCTCGTTTTATTTTACCCGGATGACCATGTATGTTGAAGGAAGGTTTGCGGTGATTAAAAATATTTTTCTACGCCTTCTTGTGGGCGGCGCATTGCTGGGCCTGCTCATTTTTATTTTCCCGTCTCTTTTCGGCGAAGGTTACGAAGCCTTGATGGATGTGTTGAGAGGAAACGGCGAAAGCATTATCAATCATAGTATTTTCAGCCATTTCATCCGGAACAAATTCCTGTTTCTGTTGCTGTTGCTGCTGATCCTTGTTTTCAAGGTGATCGCCATGTCGGCAACTACAGGCAGCGGCGGTGTGGGAGGCATTTTTGCACCATCATTGTTCATGGGTGGCATCTCGGGTTTTTTCATTGCCAGGTTTATCAATTCCCTTACAGGCTTCAACGTCTCGGAAAGTAACTTTTCGCTGGTGGGAATGGCGGGTTTGATGGCCGGTGTGATGCATGCACCGCTGACCGCAATTTTCCTCATTGCCGAGATCACCGGAGGATATGAACTGCTGCCGCCGCTTATCATCACGTCAACCATCGCCTATCTGACGATCATGTATTTTGAACCCCATTCCATTTACACCAAACGGCTTGCCCGCCGTGGCGAGTTGATGACCCATCACAAGGACAAAGCCGTACTGGCCATGATGAAGGTTGAAAAACTCATCGAGACCAATTTCAAGACCATCCATCCCGATGCGACACTCGGGGATCTGGTCAAAGTCATTGCCAATTCGACGCGTAACGTTTTCCCGGTGGTTGATGAAGAGGGAACTTTTTACGGCCTGATCTTTCTGGATCATATCCGTGAGATCATGTTTCAGCCCGAGAAATACGCAACGACATTTGTCAGGAACCTGATGTTCATGCCCGAAGCCACGGTAAGCCCCAACGAATCGATGGAGGATGTGGCCCAGAAATTCCAGAAAACCGGCAAGTTCAACCTTGTGGTTTTGAAAGACGGAAAATACATCGGATTTGTGTCCAGAGCCAGGGTATTTTCATCCTACCGCCAGTTGCTGAAGACTTTTTCGGATGATTAATAAATACCGGCAAAGGCTGAAGTTAGGAGTTATGTGATAAGTTGCAGCACATCAGTTACACTTTTCTTTTCAAACATTATGGTATGAAAAACATGTTCAACCAAGTTATCTCTTTTGATAACAAGAATATTTTTGGGAGCAAATGCTATAAAAAAAGGACCGGTTACCCGATCCATTATCTTATCTTTAAACCAAAAAAATAATCCTTTATCCTTTCACCTCTTTTTTGATCCTTTGAACGTGGCCGCGTCCCAGCGCTTTCACTTCACATCCCAGCTCGAAGTACCTTTTGATCTTTTCGTCGGGGAGCATGCCGAAAGCATCCACCACGGCAATGGGGCCTCCTGCCCATTTCACCACATCGTCGGGCGAAAGGTCTTTGTATTCTTCGTGAGGAACGGCAAAGATCACCGCTTCCACACCTTTGAGTGATTTTTTCAGATCCTTCTCCACTTGAATTTCGCCGAGGTGTTCCTGATTGCGGAAAAATCTTTTCCATGACGAATCGGGTGAAGGATAGGTTTCCTGACTTTCCAGTTCGTACCAGTGTTCAACATAAGGATCGTGTACACGCATTTCGGCACCCAGTTCAGTAAGTTTTCTAACTACAAGTTCGCTACCGCTGTAGCGGGTATCCCCGACATCCTGCCGGTAACTTGCACCGCAGATGAGCACTTCGGCGCCGGCAATGTAGCGTGCCATGTTGCGCAAAGCATCCCGGACAAGCTGGGCAACGTGCAATCCTCTTGTGTCGTTGATGTCAATGGCAGTGGGTGTGATCTTGAAAAGCGAATCGCCGTCTTCAAACCCGAGGATGTGACGGTACGACCAATAACCCAGCCCGCCGTCTTTGGGCAGGCAGTAACCGCCGATACCGGGACCGGGGAAGATCATGTTGCTGTGTGTGGGTCTCATTTTGATGGCATTGATCACCTTGATGAGGTCCACGCCGTTTCTTTCGGCAAAGATGCTCCACTCGTGCAGATAAGCCAGAATGGTTGCGCGGTATGAATTTTCGATGATCTTGGTGGTTTCCGACTCGATGGGGCGGTCCATTACCGTAAGCGGATATTCTTCGGTGTTGAGCACTTCGCGGAGGAATTTTTCCACACGATGGCGGGCTTCAATGTCGCAACCGCTGCAAACACGCCAGAAATCACGGATACTCGAAACGTACTCGCGGCCCGGCATTACACGTTCGAAACTGTGTGCCAGCAAAGGCACCTCTTTCAAACCGCGTTGGGCAAAGGCTTTTTTCAGGATAGGCCAAGCTACAAATTCGGTGGTTCCCGGTGCAACGGTGGTTTCGATCAGCACGAGGCAATGCGGCGGGATTTTCTCACCGATGGTGCGCATGGTGGCTTCCAATGCCGCCATGTCGGCTTCTCCTGTACGCATGTTGCCAAGTTCTTTTTTCTTGTAATCGCACTGCACATCCACAACCACCACATCGGCAAGTTTCAGCACATCGCTGTTATAGGTTGCTATCAATGTTTTCTTTTCTTTGACACATCTGCTGATCAACTCGTCCACTTCGGGGTCTTCGGCTTTGACGGGTGAAACGCCGGTGTTCAGTACCGGGATCTTCCAGTAGCTTCTTTCGCTGGGCCTTTGGGCCCCGATGACAAATTTACTCGGCTTTCCGGATTCATCCACCGTATCAGCAACAATGGCTGCCATTACGGCGCCGACAAAACCCACGCCCATGACCACAACTACCTCTTTGCCTTCTTCACGTGCCTTGTCGGCAAGCGCTTTTACCCTGTCAAACTCGGCCTGATATTCTTCTTTTTCTGGAATGGGATACTTTTCACCTGTTGGACTGACTGACCATTTTTTCTCTTGTTTCATAGTTTCTAAAATTTATTTATCGAATTGTTGCATGAAATTCACGTTCAAAAACATTTTGCAGTTTGCGCATTGTTTTGTCAATCACTTTATCGGTCAAGGTTTTACGTTCATCCTGCAAAATAAAGCTCAAGGCATAGGATTTTTTGCCTTGTTCAATTTTGTCACCTTCGTAAACATCAAACAGGTTCACCTCTTTCAGGATATTTCGCTCGGTCTTGAAAGCAAGGGTTTTCAGTTCTTCAAAAGTGATTTTTTTATCAACCAGCAAAGCAAGGTCGCGACGGACTTTCGGATATTTGGGCACTTCGCGGTATGAAACAGAATGATCTTTCAACAGATCCACCACCATATCCCAGTTCAGGTCTGCATAATAGACTTTTTGTTTGATGTCGAAGTGATCGAGAACTTTTCCGGTCAAAGCTCCCATTTCGATCACCAAACGCTGATTTGCCGAAAATTGAATTCCGTTTTCAAAAAGGTCGTTCGATAGGGTTTTCGTTTCAAAGCGATCGGGGTTGAGGCCTAGTTTGTCGAGTATTCCGAAGACAAAATATTTCAGGTCGAAAAAATCAACCTCTTTTTGCGGCTCGCGCCAGCTTTCGCTGTTGGCTTTTCCGGTGAGAAAAACCGAAAGATGTGCAGTTTCGGAATACTTTTCCTGCCCCGAAGCAATTTTCGGTTTATTGGTATCAACATGATAACTTCGTCCGAACTCATAAAGTTTCAAATCGAAATTCTTCCTGTTGATGTTGTAGATGATGGTTTCAAGGCCGCCGAAAAGCAATGTTTGCCGCAGCACGTTCAAATCGGTGCTTAAAGGATTTAAGATGTTGACGTT
>JAOZMX010000029.1:0-19485 GCA_029934065.1 Bacteroidales bacterium | reverse complement strand
TCCATGTTATCATTGATGACCTCCATTCCCAGCCAGGTCAAAATATCTTTGATCTTGTCGTGAGGTATTTTTTTGCCGATCAACCGGTCAATGTTTTTATAGTCAACATTCACTTCGAAACTTGAAATGGGAGCGGGATATCTGTCAACGATACCGGAAGATATCTCTCCTCCTGCCAGATTCTTGATCAGCAATGCGGCGCGTTTGATCACATCAACGGTATCGTTGGGATCAACACCGCGTTCGAAGCGGAACGATGAATCGGTGTTCAATCCGTGATAACGGGCCGTTTTTCTGATGGTTTTCGGGTCGAAGTAGGCACATTCGAGGAAAACGTTTTTCGTGTTTTCCGAAACACCCGTATCCAGTCCGCCGAACACACCGGCAATGCACATGGCCTCTTTTTCATTGCAGATCATCAGGTCGTTGCCCGACAATTCCCTCTCTTCTCCGTCGAGGGTAATGAATTTTGTTCCGGCCGGTTCCTTTTTGATGATCACCTTCCGTCCCGTGATTTTGTCGGCATCAAAAAAGTGCAACGGGTGTCCGGTTTCGTGAAGGATGTAGTTGCTGATGTCCACAAGGTTGTTGATGGGTCGCAGCCCGATGGCCAGCAGACGGTTTTTCAGCCATTCGGGCGACTCTTTTACTTCGACACCCGAAAGCGTCAGGCCGGTATAACGGGGACAGGCTTCCGTGTCTTTGATGATCACGTCAATTTCCAGGTCGTGGTTATCCACTTTAAAACTGTCGGCGCAGGGTTTTACGAGAGAAAGCGGGTCGCGACCGGCGTTTTGCAGATTAAGGGCTGCCATCAGGTCTCTTGCAACACCGATATGCGACATGGCATCGGTACGGTTGGGGGTTAGTCCGATCTCGAAAACATGGTCTTCCTCCACATGGAAATATTCCCTTGCGGGGGTGCCGGGTTCAACATCTTCCGGCAAAACCATGATCCCTTCGTGGGAATCGCCCAATCCCAGCTCATCCTCCGCACATATCATTCCTTCTGAAACTTCACCCCGTATTTTCGCCTTTTTGATCGTGAAAGATTCCTCACCGGAATAAAGTGTTGTCCCCACGGTTGCCACCACCACTTTTTGTCCTGCCGCCACATTCGGTGCTCCGCAGACAACAGGTAAAATTTTCCCGTCTCCGACATCCACGGTGGTGATGCTCAACTTGTCGGCGCCGGGATGTTTTTCACAGGTTTTCACCTCGCCGATAACTACGCCGCGAAGGCCGCCTTTGACGGTGTCTATTTTCTCAAGCCCTTCCACTTCGAGCCCGGTATCGGTCAATATACGTGATACTTCCAGCGGGTCAAGATCAATATGGATGTATTCTTTGAGCCAGTTATACGAGATCTTCATAAGACGATTTTTTTTGAAATTTAAGTTGGCAAATGTACATTATTTTTTTTCATACGGAAGGCTGAAAATGCAACAAACGTGTTCATCAGCCGTAGGTTGAAACTCCGGGAGCGGTTTTAATTCCGGGAGTGCGTCGCGGCAGCGGGCGAAGTGGCAGCCTGCGGGGCTTGCAGGCCGATGTGGAGCACGGCGGCGGAGGCGATTGGAATGAGCCCCCGCACGCCGTAGCGAAACACGGCCCTGCAGCCCCGCAGCTATAACGTAGCACGCGGTTGCCGCCCAAAAAATCTAACTGATTCTGCTCCAATCGTACTTGTGTTTCTGGAGTTGCCGAAGTCTTGCGGCCAGGGTGGAATTTTTCGGGTTTTGCAACAGGGGGTCGTCCTGCAGAATTTCTGCGGCAAGGTTGCGGGCAAATTTCAATATTTTTTCGTCCCGGATGATGTCGGCCAGCTGAAGGTCGAGGACACCGCTTTGTTGTGTGCCGTGCATGTCGCCGGGGCCTCTGATCTTCATGTCCACTTCGGCGATTTCGAAACCGTTGTTCGTCCTTACCATGGTTTCGATGCGTATGCGCGCCTCGCCGGTGAGTTTAAACCCCGTCATCAGGATGCAGTAAGACTGATCGGCGCCGCGCCCTACCCTTCCCCGGAGCTGGTGCAGCTGCGACAGCCCGAAGCGCTCGGCGTTTTCGATGACCATCACCGAGGCGTTGGGAACATCCACTCCCACTTCGATGACCGTGGTGGCAACCATGATCTGTGTTTCGCCTTTTACAAACCGCTGCATTTCATATTCTTTGGCTTCGGGTTTCATCTGCCCGTGGACAATGCTGATGGCATAATCCGGCAAAGGGAATGCTCTGCTGATGCTTTCGTATCCATCCATAAGGTCTTTCAAATCGAGGGTTTCCGATTCGTTGATCAACGGGTAAACAACATACACCTGCCGGCCTTCGGCAATTTTTTGCTTCATAAAATGAAACAGTTGCGACCGTTTGCTGTCGTAAAAGTGGAAGGTCTTCACGGGCTTGCGTCCCGGAGGGAGCTCGTCTATCACCGAAACATCGAGGTCGCCGTAAACGGTCATGGCCAATGTCCGCGGGATGGGCGTAGCCGTCATGACCAGTACGTGGGGCGGAATCTTGTTCTTTTTCCAGAGCCGGGCACGCTGGGCAACGCCAAAGCGATGCTGTTCATCAATAACAACAAACCCCAGATTCTTGAATTGCACGGTTTCTTCGATCAGGGCATGGGTGCCGATGATGATGTTCATGGTGCCCTCTTTTAGGCTTTTATGAATGATTTTTCGCTCCGACGTTTTGGTTGATCCGGTGAGCAGGCTGATCTCAATTTGCATATCACCGAGAAATTTGCTGATGGTTTTGTAATGCTGTTGGGCAAGGATTTCGGTGGGCGCCATCAGGCAGGTCTGGTAGCCGTTGTCGATGGCGATGAGCATACACATCAGCGCCACGAGGGTTTTTCCGCTTCCCACATCTCCCTGCAAAAGCCGGTTCATCTGCTTCCCGTGTCCCATGTCGGCTCTGATTTCTTTGATGACCCGTTTTTGTGCACCGGTAAGTTCGAAGGGAAGATGATGATAATAAAACTCGTTGAAATGCTTACCAACCGTAGTAAAGGTATGCCCGCGAACTTTTTCGGCCCGTGTGAATTTCTGCTTCAGCAAAGCCAACTGGATGAAAAACAACTCCTCAAATTTCAGCCTTGCGATTGCTTTGTCAAGAATATATTGGTTTTCGGGATGGTGTATGTTGATGAGTGCTTTTTCCCTCGAAATGAATTTTAACGGTGTGATGATCTCCTCCGAAAGCGTTTCGGGTATGGTGTGGTCGATCTGATCGACAAGATTTTTGGTTAGTTTTGCAATCCCCCTGCTGTCGAGTCCTTTGGATTTCAACTTTTCGGTGGAACTGTAAAAGGGTTGGAGTGTTGCATTCACGCCTTTTTGGGTTTCCGAAGCAAGCTCGATCTCGGGATGGACAAAATTGTATTTTCCGTTGAAATAACTCGGTTTGCCGAAAACGACGTACTCCTCTCCGGGTTTGATCTTCTGCATGACCCACTTCAACCCCTTGAACCACACCAGTTCGATGTCGCCGGTTTCGTCGCGCAAAAAACCCGTTAAACGTGTTGCCCTGTGCTTGCCGAAGGTTTTCAAACCGAATATCTTCCCTTTCAACTGAACATAAGCCGAATCGCTCCTGACTTCACTGACTTTGAGAAATTTACTCCGGTCGATGTAACGGAAAGGAAAATAATGCAACAGATCCTGAAACGTAAAGATGCCCAGTTCTTTTTTCAGCAGTTCGGCCCGCATGGGGCCTACCCCTTTTAAATATTCAACGGCGGTATCCAGAAAACCTGTTTGCATTCTTGTGATCAATATAGATTACCGGCAAAGATAAAAAGAAAAAAACTCCCTGTTGATTACAGGGAGTTTCGGATATTTTAATGTTGCCGACCGGTTTGGGCCGGAAGGCCAAACTACAAACTTCGGAAATCGCCGATCAATACACCCACAGTTCCGATTCGAAACGGCGGATGTCTTCCTTGATCTTCTGTGCTTCGAGCAGGCCATCAACTCCTGAGGCGTATTCGGCAATGTAGCGGTCGAAGACATTGTCTTCCTTGATGATGTAACTGCTGAAACGGCGTTGCAGGAAGAGTTGATCGTATGTCAATCTGTGTGCACTGTTTTTACGGTTAAACACTTCAAACCGTGCCAGGATAGGCCTTATTTCGGGATAATACAACCAGAACAAAGGTTTATAACCGCGAAATTCTCCGGTCTTGGGATCGATGTCTTCTTTTACGGGACAAATGCCGAGTATGCGGGTTTGCATTTCGGAGCGTTGCTTGTCGAATATCCAGTCTTCTTTGAGCCGGAGTTGCTTAACATCTTGCGGATTGAAGGGATTGACCACTTTCTTGTTGTAGGTTTGCGTGGGATCGTTTTCGTCCACAGTTTCGACGATCAACGTATCGGTAAGCTCCATTTCGATCTGATTGGCCGTCATGGGGATCATCTCTTCGAAATTGTCGGTGCTCGGGTCGTAAGCATAGGCTGTAATCTCACCTCCTAAAATAGCATCCCACAAGATTTGCATCAAACTTCTCCATTCTCCCTGAGGCCTTTCGGGAAAAGAAAGCGGTTGGTTGATTTTTTCACGAAAATCAATCACCCTCCAGATTCTTTTTTCCCAAAAAACATCCGCTTCCCTCAGGTAGGGATAAGGGATGGGTTTCAAGTCATCAATATGCGCCCTGTCGTATGCTTTGTCCCTCGGCTCCGACACCAGTTGCACCTGATTGACCGGCTGGCCGAAAGAGCTTGCAAATAACATGAGAAACAATGCTGTAAAACCGATTTTAATACTTCGCTTATTCATGGTATTGTGATTAATATTTTCTTTAATTGATGGTTAAAATAATTGGTGCAAGCTGCCTGTCAATATTATCAGGCCCGCGTGCAATAATATTTTCAAACCAGACTTTTTGTCCTCTGTTTGCCGATTTGATCTGACGAACCATATCCTCGGTGAGTCTGGCATTGTTTGACTTGCGCGACCAGGTGTCCAGCCCTCGCTGAAGGGTCATTTTAAACGACATGATCTTGTAATTAAGGTCGAATTCGAAATCCTCGGGCATCTTGGGAATGATTGCCCCTGCGGCAACTAAAATGTTCCGGTTGATCAGCCCTTCATTGGTGTTGGCGATGAGCGCAACAGGCGAAGGCACTTTTTTAATCCTGAATTTTTTACTGCCCATGTCCCGTTCTTTTCCGTCAATAACGGCTTTCACACTGATGACGGTTTCGCGTTTCCCTCCGGGGACAGTTACCAGCCAGTCTTTGCTTTCGGGATCGCGTTTCAAAGTACCTACCGAAATGGAGGGCTTGATGCTCTCTTCGGCCACTCCGGGAACCGAAATAGCAACAGGATTGTCAACACCGATATAAAACACATTCATCTTTTTGGCCGATACGGTGAGTGAGGGTTCGGCTACGATATACTCATCATGGAAAAAATAAGTATTGATGTCGCCAACTCCGCTTTTAACCCTGATCAGGCCCGCAAATTTTTTGACCCCTACCTGATCGCCCGACATTTCGATTTTCACCATGCCGTTCTCTCCGTTGAGTTTTTTGGCCCTGGAAATTTCGCTTTCGGGCAACGAATCAACCCCTTCCATGATGTAAACCTCGGGGTTTTGTTTGGTGTCGTATGCAGCAACAATCACTTCTGCTTCATATTTGTCGCCCTGAAAAACATAATTGGTCTTGGGCAATATTTTAGCTTCAACCTTATCGTACTTGAAATCTGCTGCATCTATATCGGAATAAAGAAAATTAACAATGTCGAACTCGGCGTTGTAAACCTCCGTGATGATTTTGTTCAATATTGCCATGTCGGCAGCCATGATCGTGTGGTAAAAATTGTATTGTATCCAGTTTTGCTTCATGCCGTCGGCATCGTGATATACCCCGTCGGTTTTGAGTCCCAGTTTGATTTTATCTCTGTCCTCCGGATCCAACAGGTTGAGCATGTTTTGTTTGAATTCGTCAATTCTCCGTTTAAGTTCTTTCCCCTCGCCTTTTGATCCGTCCTCGCTGTCTTTCATAAAGTAGTTGGTCGGGGTATCGTAATCATCCTTGTTCTTCAAATCGGTAACTTCTAATTTCTTTGCCGAATCAATGGGGATTTTTTCAGCTCGTGCAATGAGTTCCCACTTTATTTGATCAATGTAATCGACCAACTCTTTTGAATAAGCCCGGGCCTGTTTGGCTTTTTCCCAGAAAGGACGCACCTTGTTTTGGTTATTTTGATACTTCAGCTCAAATGCATCGTAAGCCTCTTTGAGCTTTTGGTTAAAGTTTTTGTTGGTAAGCTCAACGCTTTCATTCACTACAATAAAAGCATTCAGCATCTCTTTGGATACATTCAAAGCCAAAAGTGCCGTGAGTACGAGGTACATCATGGCAATCATCTTTTGTCGCGGGGTTTCTTTGTATCCGGCCATTTATCGTTCGGTATTAATATTCGACAATTTTTTCAATTTCATCTGCTATTTGACATTCATTGCCGACAGCATATTGGTGTAAACGCTGTTGAGAGCGGCCATTCTTTTGGTCAGGGCATCCAGCTCCTGCTGATACTGCAATGTTTTATTGGCAGATTCATCAATCTTCGAAAGGAAATTTTCGAGCGTTTGCTGTAGTTTTTCGGATGCCTGTGCCTGCTGGTCTGTGCTTTTCAATTGCAATTCGTAGAGTGCATTGAGCGAAGCAAGGTTCTCCGACAACTTGTTCAGGTGCTCGTTGAAAGCCGTATTTCTGTTTGCAGAATCCTGAAGTGCTTCAATGTTTTGAGCCAATGTTTTGGCCGATTGATAATAACTCTCCGAGAGCTTGGCTGCCGATTCGGAGGCAGTCTTAATACTTTCGGATAATTTTTCACTGGCGTCGATATCTTCTTTCAAAGAATTGCCTGCCTCGGTGTAAACGGTTTTCAATCCCGATGCAGCCTGACTGACTTCTTTGATTTTGGACGAATATTCATTGGTGGCTTCCACCTCTCCGGTCAATGCCTCGGCAGCTTCACCAAATTTATTGGAGAGGCCTTTTACCGATTGCGAAGCCGTTTTGATGTGCGTCACATATTCATTGGTGGCAACACTGGCATCCGAAATATCACTCAGTTTGGATGCGCTGTCCCCAAGTTTTTTCAGCCCTTCGCCCAGCCGTTCAATCACATTTTGATCTATGCCTGCCGTTTGAAGCATTTCATCCAGTTGGTTTGTCTTACTCACTGTCGGGAAACTGACTTCTTCTTCCCATTCTTTGCCATGGTAATCTTCCAGCAGTTCGGGATGCACCTTGCTCCAGTCGGGTTCAACGTGGGGTTTTTGCAGTGCCGACAATGCGAAAATTATGGCCTCGGTCACCATCCCGGCAAAAAGCGCTTCGTTGGCACCTTTGATATGCGTGATTTTAAAAAGTGCCCCGATGATTACAATGGATGCTCCAAGACCATACGCAACAGACATAAATCTTCTGAAAAATTTACTGTCCAGTGCATTTTCTATTCGTGTAATAGGACCGACTTTCTTTTTTTTCTTTGCAGTTGCCATTTCAATGAAATAATGAAAATGATTAATAAACAGATTAGTGATTAATAAACTTCGGAAGCCCGTGCAGGATTATCTCCTTTAGAACGGCCGAGATAACTTTGAACACAACGGAAACCGATATATGATTTGGCGGTATCCTGATATTCGTAATCACGTGTTGAAGTCATCAGGAAATATTCGATATCTTTCCATGATCCTCCGCGGATCACTTTGCGTTTCATGGCTATGGGATCATCCACAGAGGCATTGTAGCTGTAGTCGGGATTCAAATCCCAGGTAAAAATACTTGCCGACTCATCATAAGCACTGATGGTCCACTCCGCTACATTCCCGGCCATATCATACAGCCCGAAACTGTTTGCCGAATAATGCGCAACGATGACCGGTGTGGTACCTCCATCGTCAATATAATTTCCGCGATTGGGTTTGAAATTGGCCAGCAGGCATCCTTTTGAATTTCTGCTGTAAGGGCCTCCCCACGGGAAGGGATTTCCCAGATTTCCGCCTCGTGCAGCCCATTCCCATTCGGCTTCGGTGGGTAATCTGAAATCGTTCAATCCGGCTTGCCCTTTACCTGCCAGATAGGAGTTAAAATAGTTGGTCCTCCATACGCAAAATGCCCTTGCCTGATTCCAGTTGACACCCACCACAGGATAATTGTCGTAAGTAGGGTGCCAGAAATAAGTTCTTGCCAGCGGTTCGTTGTACGAATAAGCAAAATCAGCTATCCAGCAAAGGGTATCGGGATAGACATTGATGGTCTCCTTATGCACATAAACCGACCGGTCGTTCATCCCTTCGGGACGGTTGGCAAAGCTGCCGTCTTCGGGATTTCCCTTCTGTGTATAATCTTTTTTTGCAGCCGCTTTCAAATCAATCCAATAATACACATACTTCAGTTTCCGTGTATCTAATTCTTTTTTTCTGAAAAACCTTTCGTTCTCAGGCAGAAACATCTCTTCCAGTGTTTGCGCCGTCTCTTCTTCGTTCCAGTCAATTTCGGTCTCCCAGTTCAGGAATGGGGGATCGTACAATTCCCCAGTCTCCAGATTTTCCTCGATCAGGTAATCTTCCGGATTGATATCCCCCAACAAAGTACGGGCGATTGAATCCCGCACCCAATATACGAATTGCCTGTATTCGTTGTTTGTGATCTCCGTTTCATCCATGTAAAACGATCCTACCGTAACCGTTTTCGGAATGTTCATCTGGGCATAAGGAACATCTTCATCTCCCAAACCCATGGTATAAGAGCCCAACGGAATGAACGACATCCCGTGAGGATCTGGCTGAAAGAATCTTGGTCTGTTGCTTACACCAACTAATTCTCCGTTTCCGGAATTGCTGCAACTGCTGACAATGAGCGCTGCCACAAGGAAGAAAAACAAATTTTTCATATGAATTGCTGATTTTACAAACACTTTAACGGGACTCACATTCTTTTATTATAATTCGAAAAAAAATGCATTCTTTTTATTTGATTACAAAAATCTGGTATTTCGATACACTTTTCTGAATTTATCCACTTCGATTTTGAAACAATACCCCAGCCTGATTTCATTGCTTCCCCACGAGCTAATGGACGATACATTGATATCATAAGAATAGCCGATATTAAAGTTCTTGAACTCCATCCCGAGAATGATGGCAATAGCATCCTGATACCTGTAGCTTACTCCGCCCCAGAACTGGTTTCTGTAACTCACCAGGGTGGAAAGATCAAACTGCATCGAAACGCCATCGGTCTTTACCATCATTGAAGGTAAAACCGTAAAAGAAGGAGCATTGGGAAATGCAAACTCATAACCGCCGATCAGGTTTATCTGAGGGGCAAGCTTTGTTGCCGTGGATTCCATACGAGGTTTCGACCCCCAAAGTTGTAAAACCGACAATCCCACATAATAACTATCGGGAACCTGATAATACAAACCCAATCCCATGTTAAAGATCATATCCGATTCTTCGGCTTTCTCATTTAATACCGGGTCGTTGTCCACAGCAGGTTCGAATTTACTAAAATCAATGTTTTTGTTCAAAAGGCCCAATTGCAGGCCGATGCCCAGATCGCCGGACCCCAGGGAAGCATGATAAGAATACAGAAGGTCAAGCGAAATATTATTCTGGTAAGCAATTTTGTCCTGGGTGATGTTGAGGCCCAATCCGCCTCTCAAAAATTTCACGGGTGAGTGAATGGAAACAAGATAGGTCTCGGGAGCAACTTTTTCGGTATCGCCATTTTTGGTCGTTTCGGTAAAACCCATCCACTGCTGACGCATAACGCCTGATATGCAAATCCCCTGCCCGAAACCCGCAAAACCCGGATTGTAAGCAATCTTATCGAACATGTACTGCGTGTATTGCGGCAATTGTTGCGAAAAAGTAATTACCGGAATAATGATAAATGTGATGATCGTAATTATTCTAACCATGTACCTGTTGATATGTTCCGAATCGCAAAGAAAGTATTTTTTATTGGTATTTAACTAAATGAGGACAATATTTAGTATTTATCGCAATGAAAAATTTGCTTGTGAACAAAAAACGGCGGGATTTTTATTTTCGGGAATAAAAAAAGGCTTTAAAAAAAAGTCTGGGAGCGGGGGGATAAAAGCTAAATCTGGAATAAAGTCTTTGTTGATATCCCCCTGCTTTAGGTAAACTCCCAAACTACCCCTTAAAACCAATTATTAAAAAACAACCATGATTTAGTCGCTGCAAACATACCACAACTATTTTTAATTTACAAAATAAAATGCTTTTTATTAATTGCACAAAATTTTCACAATACCAATTATGTTGTGCAATAAATTTATAAATGACGCCGGTAAACCATTGAATCATTATTGATTATCGTTGCGTTTCGCATGCAAAAGGATTTGTGCAATCAGGGCTAAAAATTTTGAAGATATTTTGAAAGATTCATCGAACGCGGCAATTCCATCTTTTTCCGGAGCCTGAACCGTGCCATTTCGATACTGCGAATGGTTTGACGGGTGATGTTGGAAATATCTTTGGTGGAAAAATTCATTCTGATAAAAGCACACAATTTCCGCTCATTGGCCGTCAGGTTCGGATGTTTCCTGAATAAACCGGTGTAAAACGACGGATGGACTTTCACAAAAGTAATCTCAAATTGCTCCCACAGATCATCACTGGTCACATTGATCAAATCCGCAATGAGGATCTTGATCTTTTGATTTTTTTCGTGGGCTGCTGTGTTATTCAAATCTTCAAGACGCAAAACGATGCTTTTCAGCAATTCATTTGCATGGAGGAGCTGAACGACTTTTGTATTGAGTTCCCTGTCTTTGGCTGCAATCTCATTTTCAAGGGCCTCTATTTTTTCTTTCAGTTTTTCAGCATTGGGCTCCATGGATGCGCTAAAATTATCGGATTTTTTTGATCATTCGGATACAACAAATCATGAAAAGTATCCGGGAATGACCTTGTATTATTTGTTAAAAAACAACCTGAAAATATCGTTCCCGTTGGCAAATATCAGCAGTCCGAACAGAATGACCATTCCCACGATCTGGGCATATTCCAGAAATTTATCACTGGGTTTGCGCCGGGCGATGATCTCGTAGAGCAAAAACATCACATGGCCGCCGTCGAGGGCAGGAATGGGAAGCACGTTAAGGATGGCCAGCATAATGGAAAGGAATGCCGTCAGACCCCAGAAAGCCTGCCAGTCCCAGGTTGACGGAAAAATGCTCCCGATGGTAATGAATCCGCCCACCGACTCGTAGGCTTTTACTTCGGAACTGAAAAGCAACTTGAGCTGTTTCAGATAGCTTTCAACACCTTTGTATGTTTTTACCGTACCGGCAGGAATGGCCTCCCAGAACGAATATTGTTTCTTTTTCAGGTTGAAGTAACTGTTGAAATTTTTGGTTTCCACGCCAATGGTTCCCGAAGCTGAAACTTCAATCGGCTTAATTAGCGTATCACCGTTCCTCACGATCTCAATTTCGGTTTTCTGCCCTTTCAGCCCGGCAATTTCTTTCCGGAATTCGTCAAAAAACAAGGTTTTCTTTCCGTTGATGCCGATGATCTGATCGTCGGGTTGCAGGCCTGCTTTTTCGGCCGGTGTTCCTTTAAGGACTTTTCCCACCTGAAACGGGAAACGAAACCCGATGAAATTCGGGTCGCGGTGATGTACCAGTTTGTTGAGGAATCCTTTCGGGATATCAACGTTCACCTCTTTTCCGTTGCGGATCACCTGAACCGTTTTGGCTTCCTCGATGATGATCTCGGCCGGTATTTTATGAAATTCTTCCACGGGCTGACCGTCAACGGAGATGATCTTATCGCCGTTGCGCAATCCCATCTGGTAGCCCAGCGAATCAACGGTAATTCCGTATTTCACCTCTGAGGTGGGCAGATACTGCTCTCCCCAGTAAGTAAGCATAAAAACGTAAATGAAAACGGCAAGAAGCACATTGACGATGACGCCGCCAAGCATGATGATCAGCCTTTGCCATGCAGGCTTCGACCTGAACTCCCATGGTTGCGGGGGCTTTTTCAGCGCCTCTTTGTCCATCGACTCGTCGATCATCCCCGATATCTTGACATAGCCTCCCAGCGGAAGCCAGCCGATGCCGTATTCGGTCCCTTTGTAATTGAATTTAAACAACGAAAACCAGGGATTGAAAAACAAATAAAACTTCTCAACACGGGTCTTGAAGATCTTGGCAGCAATAAAATGGCCGAATTCATGAAAAATGACCAGAATAGAGAGGCTCAATAAGAGTTGTAGTACCTTAATTAAAATATCCATTTAAAAATTCACTTAACTTTTTCCAATTCAATAAATTATTTTACGGCAATGCCGTCGATCAACCTTGATGCGAGTTCTCGTGCCAAACGGTCGGTTTCGATCAGATCATCCAGCGCAGGGTCGGCAATAAAACGGATTTTCTCCAGACATTGTTCAATGATTTCGGGCATTTTCAAAAAACCGATCTTATCTTTTAAAAACGCCTCCACCGCGATCTCATTTGCCGCATTCAGCACACAGGGCGAATTACCTCCGTTTTGCAACGCATCGAAAGCGAGTGCAAGATTACGAAAAATATCCCGATCCGGTGAATGAAATGTCAACTCCGGAAAATCGAGGAAGTTGAAACGCCGGAAATCCGAAAATATTCTTTCGGGATACGACAACGCATACTGAATGGGCAGGCGCATGTCGGGGAGCCCCATCTGTGCTTTGATCGACCCGTCTTTGAAACGGACAAACGAATGCATGACCGACTGGGGATGAACAACCACCTCAATTTGGCCGGGTGTTACGTCGAACAGCCATCTGGCTTCGATCACCTCCAGCCCTTTGTTCATCAGCGTAGCCGAGTCGATGGTGATCTTTTGGCCCATTTCCCATCTCGGATGTTTCAGTGCGTCGTGCCGTGTGACCTGCCGGAGAAAATGCCGGCTTTTGCCGAAAAACGGCCCTCCCGAGGCAGTCAGGATAATCTTTTCGATGTTTGACGGATTTTCACCTACAAGACACTGGAAGATGGCCGAATGTTCCGAATCGACGGGAATGATGCCGACATTTTTTTCGGCTGCCCGCGACATCACCAGTTGTCCGGCCACCACCAGCGACTCCTTGTTTGCCAGCGCAACGTCGTGTCCGGCTGCAATGGCATTCATCACCGGCTGCAATCCCGCAAAACCCACCAAAGCCACCAGCACCATATCGGCTCCGGGCCAGGCAGCAATCCGGTTGATGTCATCCATTCCGGCAAACACTTCGATCCCTTTGCCCGATAATCGTTCTTTCACCATCCCATAGTGTTCCTTCTGCCCGATCGCCACGGCATCCGGCCGAAACTCCAACGCCTGCCTGATCAGCAGTTCGGCATTATTTTGTGCCGTCAGCACCACAGGCCGGAACAAACCGGGATGTGCCCCGATCACTTCGAGTGCCTGTGTTCCGATGGACCCCGTTGATCCTAATATGGCAATCCGTTTTTGCAAAATATCTATTTTTTATCTGATGAAATAAAACCTAAAACTCGATGAATTTTTCCGGGTCCACCGGATTTCCGTTGAACCAAAGTTCGAAATGCAGGTGAGGGCCGGTGGTAAGCTCACCCGATGCGCCCACAAAAGAGATGATCTCTCCTGCTTTGACAAAGGTTCCTTCGTGCTTCAGTATTGCCGAATTGTGTTTGTAAACCGAAATGATGTTGTTTTTGTGCTGGATACCGATGATGTAACCCGTTTCGAGCGTCCAGTCCGAAAAGATCACCGTTCCGTCGAGCGTGGCTTTAATGGCTTCGTTGCCTCCCGCCACGATATCGGTACCGTAATGACCGTCGGCGGCATCAAAGTGCCGGGTAACGATGCCGTGTAACGGCGGGAAAAAATTGACCCCTCCCAGCATAGCCGGCTCGGCCGAATAATTTTCGCTTTGATGCAGGTTGTATTTCGACATGGTTTCGTATTCGGCACGCAAAATCGAATCTTCCCTGGAATGGGAAATGGAGATGGTGTCGTAATTGTAATTTACCTGAACCGGCTCGGGAGGAACTTCGGTGATGTCCTGCCCGGCAATGATCTTTTTCAGATTTTGAATAAAAAGGTCTTGCCTTTTGAATTCCCGCTCCAGCGAGTCGGCCTTCTGCTGAAGGTCGTAAATCTTTTTCGGTAATGTGATGTCGGTGTATCCCGGAATGTACTCGCGCAGCGGTGTGAATGCGATAAGATAAACCGTCAGTGTGATCAGCAAAACGGCAATTGATCCCGTTACCACGATCACACCCAGGCGCGTCACCCTGAAACGTACCTTTTCCTCAAAAGTGGACTCGTCCATGATAACGAGCTTGTACCTTCTTTTAAGCTTGTGACCCAGCTTTTGCTTTTTTGGTTTGGACTTGTCGTTTTTTGCCATCTCCTCAATGAATATCGGCTGCAAATATCAACATTATTTATTTGCTGTATGTTATGACGTTAAGATAATTATCCCGCAACGATCACCAACATCCGCCAAACAATGTTTTTACAATATGATAGATAACTAAAAAACATCATAAAATATTTTCACCTTTTTTGAGTTAGTAAAACGAAAAAGTCGGAAGAAGATAAAAACTTCAATCATAGGTGAATAAATACTTTGAGCTCGTTTGACAGATCGAAATACAGCCGTTTTTTCCCCGGGGCAGTTACATCCATGGCACTCATCCTGCTAATGGTGTTTTATTTACTTGTCATGCCTTCGTGTTCCACCAAGAAGAATACATTTATCCGCAGATCGTACCATAATCTTACGGCACATTACAATGCCTACTGGAATGGCAACGAAGCATTTAAGGAAGGCGTACACGATCTCGAAAAAAACGCCAAGGACAACTTTACGCTGATCCTTCCGGTTTTTAAATACGGAACAAAACAGGATGCCCAGTCCATCTTCCCCAACATGGACCGGGCCATCGAAAAAGCCTCCAAGGTCATCCAGAAACATTCGATGTATTTCGGCCGGAAAGAGTATGTGAAATGGATTGACGACAGTTACATGCTGATCGGAAAGGCCTATTTTTACAAAAAAGAATTTTCGAGTGCCAAAAGGACCTTTATTTTTATCACCAACCGGTATTCGAAAAACCCCATCAGATACGAAGCCGAGCTTTGGCTGGCCAGGACATACAACCAAACCGGCGAGTTTGAAAAATCGGAATCGGTGCTCGACAACCTGAACAGCAGCCTCAAAAAAGGAAAAGCCCCTTCCTACCTGAAGAAGGATTTTGTGATGGTTTATGCCAATTTTTACATTCTTCAGCAAGACTACGAACCGGCCATCAAGTATTTGCAGCAGGGCATCGAGCTCAACAAAAAGAAAAAAGTCAGGACACGGCTGCGTTTTGTCCTTGCACAAATTTATCAGGAGCAGGGCGATTTGAAAGAGGCCGCCCGCCTCTACCGGCTGGTCATCAAAAAGAACATTTCGTACGAGATGTCGTTCAATGCCAAGATCAATCTGGCCAAGACTTATGAAGCCAAATCAAGCAACCGCAGCATGATTGTGAAGAAACTCAACAAAATGCTGAAGGATGCCAAAAACAAAGAGTACAAAGATCAGGTTTATTATGCCCTTGCGGAAATCTATCTCAAAGACCACGACATCGACAAAGCCATCGAATACCTGGATTTGTCGGTGGCTTCCAGCGTATCGAACGATTATCAGAAATCGCTGTCGTCGTTGCGTGTGGCGGAATTGTATTTCGAGCAGCCGGATTACAAGCTTGCGCAGGCCTATTACGACACCGCCATGCAGGTGCTTCCCGAGGATTTTCCCAATTACGATAAGCTGAAAGAAAAAACAGCGATACTCACCGAACTGATAACCAATCTCACCGTGGTGCAGATGCAGGACAGTCTTCAGCGTCTGGCGCAGATGGACGAAAAGGAGCGGAATGCCATCATCGACAAGATCATCAAAAAGATCGCCGAAGAGGAAGAGCTCAAGCGGCAACAGGAGATCGAAAGGCAGCGTACGCTCTCGGTGCTGGAGCAAAACAACAGGATGCAGAACAGAAACATGCAGCAGGGTGGCGGATGGTATTTCTATAACCCCACGGCCGTGAGCATGGGTTATAGCGAGTTCATCAAAAAATTCGGAAGGAGGAAACTCGAAGACCTCTGGATATTGAGCAACAAGCAGTTTATTGCCGATTTCGACGAAGACCAGACGGAAGAGGGTCAGGCTGCCGCCGATTCGCTGGCAGCAGACAGCACTACCGTTGCTCCCGAAACCGACCCCAAAAAACGGGAATATTATCTGCAGGATCTGCCGCTGACCGAAGAGAAAATTGCCGAATCCAACAAACTGATCGAAGAGGCGCTCTTCAAAATGGGATTCATCTACAAGGACGGCCTCAAAGACAATGAGAAATCCATCGAAACACTTGAAAAATTTGTCCAGCGCTTTCCGGAAAGCGAACATTTGCTTCAGGCTTACTACCAACTGTACAAAAACTACGAGCAGGTTCCCGACCAGGAAAAGGCGGATTATTACAAAAACCTTATCGTTAAAGAGTTTCCCGACAGCGATTATGCCAGACTGATCATCGACCCGAACTACAATCTCGTACTGGAAGCACAGCTTAACGCGGCCAAAGATTTTTACGAACAAACCTATGAAGCGTTTACCGCCGGTCAGTATTATCTGGTCATCAACAACTACAGCGAGGCACTTGAGAAATATCCCGACAGCCCGTTGTTGCCGAAATTCGAATTTTTGAAAGCGCTGGCCCTGGGGAAAGTGCAAAACTACGATACGCTGGTGAGCTCGTTGCGGTATCTTGTGGATAGCTTTCCCGACAGCGACGTCACGCCCCTGGCCGAAGATATCATTTCGAGGTTCTCGAAAGACGAGGAGGGCAACCTGGTGCTCAACGAAAAACCTGTCGGTGATACACTGGGGAACGGCGGAAGCGGATCAGGGGAGGCCGGTGAAGAATTGAACACGCCTTACACGCCTGCGCCCGATGCGGTACACTTTTTCCTTTTGATCGTGGACGGCACCAAAACCAACATTAACGCCCTGAAGATCCGCCTCTCCGATTTCGACTCAAAATATTTCCGGACGCAGCAGCTCAAGATCAACAGCATTATTTTTAAAGATGAAATGCAAATGGTTACCGTGGGGAATTTTGAGAGCGGCGAAAAGGCCATGACCTTTTACGAATCCATCGAAAAAAACCCCTATATCACTTCCCAGTTCGAAGGGACCAATTACGATATGATGATCATTAGCGTAGATAACTACCCGATTTTCTACCGTGAAAAAGATGTGGAAACCTATTTGAAATTCTTTGAAAAATATTACCTCACAGAAGGAGAATAAAACTGATCCCCGCCGGCGGGAAAAACCGTAATAAAAAAAAGTATTATCTTCGCATTGATTGCTGAATAATTTTAAAGCATTAAAAAAATGGCAAAAAATAACGATACCGAAAACACTGCTTCCATCAATTTCTTAAGCGCTGCCACGTCAATCACCGGCGACATCAGGTCCGACGGAGATTTCAGAATCGACGGCACGCTCAAGGGTTCTCTGCACTCCAAAGGAAAGGTTGTCATCGGAAAGTCGGGGAATGTCGAGGGGGAGATCATTTGCGAAAATGCCGACATTTCGGGAACGATAACCGGCAAGATCGTCGTCTTTGAATTGCTCGATGTGAAAGCAACCGCCAAAATCGACGGTGACATCTTCACCAACAAACTGGCCGTTGAACCGGGTGCAAAATTTACGGGCACCTGCAACATGAACGAAATCCCAAAACCCGAATCAACCTCCGGAACAAAAGATGGAAAAATTCAGGAAAAAGAAAAAGCAGTTAAATGATTACGCAAAATATACCAGTCTCGGTATTGAAATGCTTGTCATTATACTTGCGGGGGTGTTTGGCGGATACTATCTCGACCGCTGGGCAGACCTCGGATTTCCCGTTTTTCTCGTTGTTTTGTCCCTGCTGTCGGTCGCTGCGGCCATTTATCATGCCGTAAAAGGTTTGTGACCACAATTTTAACAATGTATCTTTTATGTAATTTAATCCTGATCGTATGTTGACGGCTGAACTCAAAAAATATTACAAGGCTTTTGCAATCAAAACGGTATTTGTTGCGCTGCTGACTTACATGCTCTACCTTTCCGCCGGAAGCTGGGTTGCGGCAAAGTACATCTCCCCCGCCATTCCCTGGGTAATCCTTTTCTTTCTTGTGCTGACCTTGTTCGTATTCTATTATCAACTGAAGGAAAGCATCGCCCGCGTGAGCAAATTCGTAAATGTCTTTCTGCTCTCCACCGGATTGAAACTTCTGATCTTCCTCGTTATTTGCGTGGTTTACGCATTCATCAACAGGAAAGACGCCGTCGGTTTTCTGTCGGGATTTTTTATCGTTTACCTAATCTTCACGGTTTTCGAGAACATTCAACTGCTGAAAATCCAGCACCGGCTGAAAGAAAAAGATCAGCAATAACAATGGCTGAATGAAATATCCTTGCCTGCCGAATACCGATTATCAAATAATGAATTTTGAGTGGATCAGTTTGATGCATTCATGCCATGCCTTTTTCTAATTTATCGTCTAATTTATCAACCGAAAACCTAATGTTTGCTTTTAACGCATTAAATATTTTTAGAATAGTTGCTATTGTTACATTCTTTGTGTTTCTTTCCAGTTTAGAAATTTGAGATTTATTCACTCCTACTAATTTCCCCAATTCCTCTTGAGTCAGGTGTCTGTCTTTTCTCACTTTTTTTATCATTTCGCCCAATATTTCAACTTTTAATTCCATTTCATAAGAATCTCTTTCAGGAGTTCCTTTTTCCCCAATATACTTGTCTTTCATTTCATCAAAAGACATTATTCTAACTGCTCCAGTTCTTTTTTTTATTTTATTCGCTGTTTTCATGTTTATCATATTTCTTCCTGATTTTCAAAATATTTTTTTCTAAATCTTTTTTCTTGTTTTCTCATCAAGACTATCAATGAAACTTATTGCTTCATCTAAAAATATGACTTCAAATCTTACAATCATTTTACAAAAATAACAATAGTTTCAATATATGGAAACTATAAATGTGATAATTTCTAAAAACTTTTTAAACCACTTTTTTTGTATGAATTCAAATAAATTTCACAGGATGAATCTCCAATCTGAAATCAACATCAAATCCCGACAAGCCGAGAGGACAGGTATCTGAAATCAAAAGGATGTTTTCCCAATCTCAAAAAAGTTTCCCGGCCACCGCCCCCCTGATTCCCTATGTCAATGCCTGAAATCAGTTTGCCTTCGCCAAGGCTTCGGCGAAACGAGGCCCGCCTTCGCTCTGCGAGCTTCGGCGGGCGGGGAGAATTATTTGCCGGTATTCGTAATACTGATTCTTCGATTGAACAAAAATTATTAAGTAATCAGGTACCTGTTTTTAAACAACCATGCGGATCACAGA
>JAOZMX010000168.1:5626-7692 GCA_029934065.1 Bacteroidales bacterium | reverse complement strand
TCCTGCGACCATTCGCAGTTGTACCCTTCGTCCTGCATGTCGATGCAGGGTTTGGAAACGTTCAGTTCGTCAAGGGTCTGGATGGTCTTGAGTTCGATGTACCGGGCACCGGTCAGCCAGGCGGCAACAATGTTTTGTGCTAGTTGGGTATGCGGACCTGCCGCCACGCCGATAGGGCTTTCCAGCAATTGTCCGTAGCGGTAAAACCGGTAAGGGTCACCGGGCTGCGGCCTGAAAAACAGTTCTTCCGGTATGCCGAACACACGTCCTTTTTCCAGTTGATGGAAAATGATTTCCAGGAGACGGGGCAGGGCAATGATGGAAAACTTGTCGGTCATACGGATAACGGTTTTTCAAATCAGACAAATATAGGAAAATGGGGGATGGGTTTTGTTTAGGGAAAAAAGAAAACACTAACGATAGCTTGTTATTATAAAAAGTAAATGGGTATTTATTCAATACCAGGAGATGGGCAAAAAAATATCATGGATTTATTTGGATAATAATGCGTATATTTGTGTAATAAAAAGGCAAAAATGGACACAGGTTCAATAAAATTAGAGCTCCGGAAAATGATTGATGAACAGGATGATATGACTGTTCTTGAAGCAATTTATATTTTATTGAAAAAAACGAGCTTAAATCCGGTATTGAAGTCAAAATTAACAAGCAGGGCAACAAAATCAGAAAAAGATATTTCCGAAAACCGGACCTTTACCAAAGAAGAAATCATCAAGAAAACAAACCACCTTTTTAAATGAAGTTGGTATTTACCGAACAATCGCTTATCAGTCTTGAAGAAGCATTGAATTTTCTCGCAAATGATGTTTCCTACCAAAAATTAATGGAAATCAGAGATGAAATTTTGGAAGCAGCAGAATTGCTGGTTGACAATCCCTATATCGGCCAAAAGGAGGTTTATCTTGAGCATCTTGGACTGGAACATCGCAGGATTATTCATGGTAATTATAAAATTATCTATCGGGTTACAAAACAATATATCTACGTTACAGATATATTTGATACAAGGCAGGACCCAAATAAAATGAAAGGTTGAGAACGCTGCATGGTAAATCAACTTTCGATATAAAATCAGAAATCTATCTTCGCGATTATGCAAAATAATCCCAAAAACTGCAGTGTCCTTGTTCTCGCAGCCGGCAGGTCGGAGCGGATGGGCTCTCCGAAACATCTGTTGCGGTACGATGACAACCATACATTTCTGGAGTATATTGTCGAACAATACCGGGGTTTCGGATGCGGGCAGGTGGTTGTGGTTATCAATGAGGAAGCAGTAGTTCTTTTTAAAACCGGGATACCTGAAAAGCTAAAAGATGTTGTTTTTGTCATTAACCGTCACCCCGAATGGGAGCGGTTTTATTCGGTACAGCTTGGGTTACAAAAGCTTTCCGGAGCGTCACATGTTTTTCTTCACAATGTGGATAATCCGTATGCTTCACAGGATGTGTTACAAAGTTTGATTGATAAAAATGATGCAGGTGACTATGTTGTACCTTACTATAAAGGCAGGGGCGGGCATCCGGTGCTGTTAAATCCGGCTGTTGTCCAGGCCATTGTTGGTGAACAAAATCCCCGGCGCAATTTGAAGGATTTGCTGGCTGACTTCTCAAAGGTTACAGTTGCGGTGAATGATGAGAATGTGCTATTGAATATCAATACTGACGAGCAATACCAACAATTTGTAAGGCGCAGAAACTAGCTGAAATCCGGTTGAATTGGTTTCACGCGGAGGCGCAGAGGCGCAAAGAAGCTTAACTGTTCTTCACCGCAATCAATTCCGCAACAATACTTACGGCAATTTCGTTGGGTGTCTGGCTTGGGATTTTCACGCCAATGGGGGCATGGACTTTCCGGATAACATCTTTATCAAAACCTTCATCTTCCATGTGCCCGAAAACCGTAGCCACTTTGTTTTCACTGCCCATCATGCCGAGGTATCTGATGTCCCTATTGAGGAACTGTTTCAGGATAACCTCATCACTCCGGTGGCCGAATGTCATGATGACCACGTAAACATTTTCTCCGTCGGGGACTTTTTCCGCGGC
>JAOZMX010000168.1:0-5526 GCA_029934065.1 Bacteroidales bacterium | reverse complement strand
GCAATCAGGTTTTCCCCGGCGCAAATCATGCCGGAGCTGTCTTCTTCGGCTTCGGGGTCGTGTATTTCGCGTTTTAAAATGATTTCGGGGTTGTCTTTTTTCAGCTCTTTTTTTGCCATCTCGGCCAGCCGGTACTCGGTGGCACCGCCGCCGATGCTGCCTTTCATGCTTCCGTCTTCCGCCACGGCCATTTTAAACCCGGCCTTTCCGGGGCTGCTGCCGCGGTTTTCGATGATGACCATCAGGATGACCCTTTGGCCGGCTTCCAGTTTATTGAGGATGAATTTCCAGATTTCTTTCATGTTTACCCCCTCTGCCTTCGGCATCTCCCCCGAGGGGGAGAATTTATGTGTTTTAATTATTAATTTTTCTGTCTCTAATAGTCTTAAGTCTAAATGTCTTATGTCTGAAAGTCTCTATAAAGCGCCATCAACACTTTCTCCGGTGTCAACGGTGCTTCAAACTGCAGGTCGGTTTTGGGATTGAAAGCCCGGATAGCGTTGCGGAGGGCGAAGTAAGCGCCGATACCGTAAAGAAACGGCGGTTCGCCGATGGCCTTGGAATGCAGGATGGCCAGTTCGGGCCCTTCCGTTTCCAGCGGTTTGCATTGCAATGTTTCCGGGACCGCATAAATGTCCGGTACTTTATAGGTTGATAAGCTGTTTGACAAGAGTACCCCTTTTTCGTCGAATTTCAGCTCTTCCAGTGTCAGCCACCCGATACCCTGGGCGATGCCTCCTTCGATTTGTCCCAGGTCAATCTCTGGGTTTATGCTGTTGCCGAAATCATGAATAACCTGCACTTTTTCAATGTCATAAGCTCCGCGCAGGCAGTCGAGCCGGACGGTGACGGCAGCCGTCCCGTACACATGATAAGCAAACGGATGTCCCTTTTCCCGGGTTCTGTCGAAATGGATGACCGGTGTGGCATAGTGCCCCACAGCAGATAAACTGATGCGTTCCAGGAAAGAGAATTCGATGAGTTTTTCCCAGGTAATGTCCGTCTCGGTGTTGGCATGATAAATCTTTTCGTCCTTTATTTCAATGTCTTCCGGCTTGCTGTCCAGCATCTTGGCGGCGCTTTGTTTCAGCCGTTTCAATAGGTCATCGCACGCATTTAGTACTGCTTTACCGTTCAGGTCAGCGCCGGTGCTGGCAGCCGTGGGGGAGGTGTTGGCCACCCGTGTGGTGTTGGTGGTTTCCAGCTTAACCCTTTCGGGATGGATGGAAAATGCCTGGGCAGCCACCTGCAAAAGCTTGGTGTTGACCGCCTGTCCCATTTCGATGGCGCCGGTGCTGACACCCACGCTGCCGTCCTGATAAATATGGACGAGTGACCGCGCCTGGTTCATGGAAGTTTTGGTAAATGAAATGCCGAAACAAACCGGCATGACGGCCAGCCCTTTTTTGACTGTGTTATGCGTTTTATTGAAATCATCAATCTCTTTTGCCAGTTCCCCGATGCGATATTCTTTCATCATTTTCTGCCAGCTTTTCCGGGCGTTCACCCGTTCGGCCTTCTGGCCGTAATGAAAGACATCGTTTTCTTTGATGAGGTTCTTTTCCTGAATGATGCTGGCCGGTACATTCAGTTTCTCCGCTGCCATGGCGATGGCTGCTTCCATTACGAACACTGCCTGTGGCGCACCGAACCCGCGGAATGCCGTAAACGGCGGTAAGTTGGTTTTACAACTGTACCCGGTTGCTTTTACATGGGGGATGTGATAGCTGTTGGTGGCATGGAACAAACTTCTGCCCATGATGGGCGCCGAGAGGTCTGCGGCAGCGCCTCCGTTCTGATAATAAACCGTTTCAAAAGCCAGGATTTTCAGGTCTTTGGTCAGACCGATTTTAAAATCGGAGGAATACGGATGGCGTTTGCCGGTCATTGTTATGTCGTCCTCACGGTTTAACACCAGTTTGACTGGTTTGTGAAGTTTGTATGCTGCCAGCGCAGCCATACATGCCCAAGGGGTGGCCTGGTCTTCCTTGCCGCCGAATGCGCCGCCGAGACGGGTCACATTCACCTCTACCCTGTGCATCGGCAGGCCGAGTATCTGTGCGATGGTTTTCTGAACGGCAGTGGGCCCCTGTGTGGAAGAGTGCACCATCAGGTTGCTGTTTTCCAACGGATATACATAGGCACCCTGTGTCTCGATATAAAGATGTTCCTGGCCGGCGGTGTCGGCCCGTCCCTCAAAAATATAATCGCATTTTTCCCAGGCATTATCAATATCACCAGACTGAAATGTGCGTGGCGGGAACAGCAGCAGCCCCTTTTCCTTGGCTTTGCGCGGGTCTGTCACGGCAGTTAGTTCTTCGTATTCAGCTTTGATGAGTTTTCTCGCTTTACGGGCGGTGAACTCATCTTGTGCCACAATCAGGGCAACGGGTTGTCCGCGATAATGAACATTGCCGTCGGCAAACAGCGGCTCGTCGTCAAGTATTCCGCCAATCTGGTTTTCGCCCGGGATGTCTTTTGCCGTGAAAATTTGCACTACCCCGGGATAAGAAAGGGCTTCCGAAAAATCCAGCTTTGTAATCCGGCCGTGCGCCACTGCAGACCCGAGGACGACGGCATGCAGCGTCCCTTTCTGTTCGGGAATGTCGTCCAGATAAACCGATTTTCCTGTTACATGTCCGGTGGCATCAATGTTTTTCATTCAACGGGTTACTATTTGTTGTTGAAATTTATATTCTGTTTTCCACGGTTTTGTCATGATTTTCGGCTTCGCTGTCGAAAATCCCGCCAAAACCAAATTATTATTTTTTCTTTTTCCCCGCATTCCGCTGCGCTTCATACGGGGTTATTCGTATTTATCCGTCAACTGACGGATTTTGTTATTTTATATTTTTTGAAAATCCAAAAAATGAATGTTGTTTTTTCTTCTCAATGTGATAAAGACTTTACGGTTCTTTGAGACTTCTTTGTGGCTCTTTGTGAAACAGCTATTTAACTATAACACAGAGCTTCACGGAGGAGACACAGAGGTACACAAAGGGCTTTTTTAGCCAGACCGGTATTTGTTAGTATTCATTTTTTTGGATTTTTTCATTCTTATTTCTGTATTTCAATTAAATCTTCAAACAAAACTTTCTCCGGAAACAATTCCAGAAAATGGGCATATATCAACTGTCTCAAGAGCAGTCGTTTGTATGTCTCACTTCCCCGGATGTCGCTGATGGGAGAGATTTCCTGCTGCGCAATCTTGTTGGCTTCAGTTATTGTTTCGGCGGGAATCTCTTTTCCCGTTAAAAATGCCGAGGTCTCTTTCAGATACAAAGGTACCGGACTTACCCCGCCGGCAGATAAATATGCTTCTCTAATCCGGTTATTGTCAATTTTCAGCAGTATGGCCGAGTTCACGCTGGCAATGTCGAGGTGTGTCCGTTTGCTGACCTTTTCAAAATGGAACCGTGTGTTTTCGTCAGGCAGGGAGAAAGTTATTTTTTCGATTATTTCATTCGGCTGCAAATCCAGCTTTTTGTAATCCAGGAAAAAGTCAGACAATGCTGTTTTCCTTTTTTGACCGTCTTTCCCTTTTAAATAGATACCGGCATTTAATGCAAGAAAAATAATACTCAAATCGCCGATGGGGGATGCATTGACGAAATTCCCGGCCACCGTACCCATATTGCGTATCTGCGTGGAGGAAATGAGCTTGAAATAATCCCTGACCTCCGGGAAATGCTTCCGAAACTCAACGGAGTTCATGATATCCGCAGCCGGTGTTTCCGCTCCGATGATGCAATGGCCATCCCGGAAGGAGATACCTTTTAAATCTTCAATATCATGTAAAAAGCCAATTTCACTTTCCCTGATTTCATCCGGTTGTTGCACCATCAGGTCGGTGCCGCCGCCTATGATGACTGCCGGTTCTTTATTTCCCGGTTTCACAGGCGGGATGGCTTTTAATCTTTTTTCAATTTCTCCGAACCATGCTGGGATTATCTTTTTTTCAATGAGCCCTAGGATGCTATCGCCACCGTTCAGTTCCGATTTGATTTTTTCGATGTCATCCGAAGCCCGTTTGATGGACTGGTAGCCCGTACACCGGCAGATGTTCCCGTCAATGGCTGCGATGGCACTGGCAGGTACCTCTTCACCGGTCATCAGGTAAGACGTCAGCGACACGACAAATCCGGGCGTGCAAAAGCCGCACTGGGTACCGTTGTGATTGATTAGGGCCGTCTGAACCGGTGACGGGTTTTCGGTGTTCAGCCCTTCAATGGTTACGATGTGTTTTCCGTGAACATTGCCGAGGGGCGTGAGGCAGGAAACGATTGTCCGGTAGTGCAGTTTCCCGCCGGCCAGCTTTCCCTCCATGACGGTGCATGCCCCGCAATCGCCTTCCCTGCATCCCGATTTGGTACCTTTCAGGTCCTGCTCATACCGGATAAAGTCAAGCAGGGGCATCCCCGGATGTTTGTCCGTTTGAATAAGCCGGTCATTCAGGATAAAACTGATCATCAGTCAAAAGTAAAAAACCCTGAAAAACTATCCTGCTTCAGCCGGTTTTTTTCTCACAATCTGAATTTAATAACTCGCAAGGTAATTTTTTCTGCCGGGAAGATATTTTTAAGAAGAAGTTATTTAAAACAATAATAAATTATCGAAATACGATAAAAAATACTTGACAAACGATAAATTTGAATTATCTTTGCATCAGAAATCATTTAATTCAAATATTATGAACAAGAATAAAAAGCCTTTAAGTATCCGAATTATTTACCGGGTTACCGAAGTTGTCTTCTGGCTGTTTCTGTTGGTTCTGGTACTCTCCGTCGGGTTGAACATAGCCTTTTTTTCGGAGGCATTCGGCGATAAAATGCAGTTACATATTGCCTTACCCGTGAAGGTGAATTACACCGAAAAAGGTACAATGGATGTCTTTGGCCAGTTACAGGAAATCGAGTTTGTGGAAGGGCTGGGTAAAATACATCTTATTGATACCAACCCCGATATGGCCAAAGTTTTCGGGGTAGCGATGCTGATGGTCGTCATTATTACGATGTACATCTTTGTGAATTTCCGGCGGTTTATAGGGAATGTTTACCGCGGCTACATTTTTGAACCGTTTAATATCCAAATGCTGAAAAACATGGCATACGGTCTGGTGGCTTTCTGGGCATTTGACCTGATTTACAAAGCAGTATTTTATTATCTGTTTGTCCGGAACATGAAATTCGAACATCTCGAAATTACCGGTGAATTCAGCTCAAACTGGGTTTTATTGCTCGTTGCGCTTTTCCTATGGATGCTCTCGCATATATTTCTGATGGGTGTAAAATTGCAAAAAGAACAGGAATTAACCGTATAGCCATGATTATCGTAAACCTTGATGTAATGCTTGCCAAACGGAAAATGAGCCTGACCGAGCTTTCGGAAAAGGTCGGGATAACCATGGCCAATCTGTCTATCCTGAAAAAAGGCAAAGCCAAAGCCATCCGCTTTTCCACGCTGGATTTGTTGTGTAAAACACTGGATTGCCAGCCGGGGGATATTCTGGAGTACCGGGAGGAGGAG
>JAOZMX010000028.1 GCA_029934065.1 Bacteroidales bacterium | reverse complement strand
TTTTTCAGAGCGGGACGGCGATCGTTTCGGGTCGCCTTCTTTGGTTACTTTCTTGTCTCGCCAAGAAAGTAATACAGATTAATGAATGCCGGACACAAACTTCGATATTCGTTAATCGATATTCAAAATTCAAAATTCAGCAGGAGGTAAACCGGAAGAACACCGAATATCGAACACCGAACACTGATTAACGAATGATGAAGGAGTTAAGTGTAAAAGAACAATAGCCAAGGCTTTCCGGCGACCGCCGTAAGGAGGACGCTGGAAACGTCTGAAAGGAGTAGGAAAGTAAAAAGGCAAAGGGCAAAAGGCAAAAGTTTTGTAGAACACCGAATCCCGACAAGTCGAGGACAAGTACTGATTAACGAATGTTGAAGGCATGTTGAATGTACACTTTGATATTCAGAGTTCTTTAATCAAAATCGTCTTTACCGGTTTTTCGCTTTAATGCCGAAAGCATTGATTCCGGTAATATCCGCTCCCGTGATGAGCAGATGAACGTCATGGGTTCCCTCGTAAGTGATCACGGATTCGAGGTTCATCATGTGCCGCATCATGGGGAAATCGCCGGTAATACCCATGGCGCCGAGTATCTGACGCGTCTCGCGGGCTACCTTCAGTGCCATCTCCACGTTGTTGCGCTTGGCCATGGAGATTTGCGCCGGAGTGGCTTTGCCCTGATTTTTCAGCACACCGAGGCGCCAAACCAGCAGTTGAGCTTTGGTGATCTCGGTCAGTGCTTCCGCCAGCTTCTTTTGCTGTAGCTGAAACGAGGCAATGGGCTGATCGAATTGTTTCCTTTCGAGGGAATATTGCAGCGCCGTGTTGTAACAATCCGTGGCTGCGCCCACAGCGCCCCAGGCAATGCCGTAGCGGGCCGAGTTGAGGCACATCAATGGACCCTTCAATCCTTTGATGCCCGGCAAAATATTTTCTTTGGGGATCTTCACGTTGTCGAAAACCAGCTCGCCGGTTACCGATGCCCGCAGCGACCATTTGTTGCGGGTTTCGGGAGCACTGAACCCTTTCATTCCTTTTTCGGCGATCAAACCTCTTACTTTGCCGTCATCATCTTTGGCCCACACTACGGCAATGTCGGCAATGGGCGAATTGGTGATCCACATCTTGGCACCGTTGAGCAAGTAATGGTCGCCCATATCGCGGATACGGGTTTCCATGCTGCCCGGGTCGGAGCCGTGGTTGGGTTCGGTAAGCCCGAAGCACCCGATAAGCTCCCCGGAAGCCAGTTTCGGCAGATATTTCCGTTTTTGCTCTTCGGAGCCGAAAGTATAGATGGGATACATCACCAGCGAGGTTTGCACCGACGCAGCCGAGCGGATGGCCGAATCGCCCCGCTCCAGCTCGGTCATGATCACCCCGTAGGCAATATGATCCATGCCTGCACCGCCGTATTTCTCAGGAATGAACGGCCCGAAAGCGCCCAACTCACCCAACTCCCGGATAAACCTCAAGGGAAATTCGTGGTTCTGTGCCGCCTCTTCAATCACGGGCATTACCGACCGGTCAACCCAGTCGCGCACCGCCGAGCGGATGATCTTGTGTTCGTCGCTGAGCAATTCGTCCAGCAGATAATAATCGGGAGGTGTGTACGGATAAGGCATTTGTTGATAATTTTTATTGTATGACGGGCAAAGATAAGATAAAATATTCCGCCCGAAGAAACGAAATAAAACCGGAGAACAACGATTTCATTCCGACAAATATTGAAAAGGCCGAAAGACCGCATTCCTGATTTTCAAGCCGTGACATGCATTTCATTCGTTTTATCCCGCCAGTTCCGCTTCCCGTCTTTTAAAAACCTTGTCGGAAATGAGTATGCTGATCTCGTATAAGCCGAACAGGGGCAGCGCCACCAGTATCTGACTGAAAACGTCGGCCGGGGTGATGACGGCAGAGACGATCAGCACGATAACGATCATGTATTTGCGGCTTTTGCGCATAAACGACGGCGTAACGATACCCACTTTGGTGAGAAAAAAAACAAGAATGGGCAGTTCGAATACCAAACCTACCGCGAAGGTGAGCGATACCACCGTGCTGATGTAGGAGGTAAGTGCTATCTGATTTTCAACGTCGGGGCTGACATTGTACGAGCCGAGAAACATCACGGCCAGGGGCACAATGAGGAAATAACTGAACAACACACCTACGAGAAACAAAAACGAAGTCCAGAAAACCGCTCCCCGCGTATTTTCCTGTTCATGTTTGTGCAACGCCGGCTTGATAAATCGCCACATTTCGTAAATCACATAAGGAATGGCAACAATAATCCCGGCAAACAGTGCGGTGTAAATATGGATCAGGAATTGTCCGGCCATCTTGATGTTGATCAGTTTCAGGTTGAAATCCTCAATGCACAGCGTATCGGGGGAAATGGCGCTCCATAGATTTGCCATGGCATGGCTCAACCGGCACAGAAGCCTGTTGGTAATAAAATCGGAAGATTTGGGTGCCAGCAATACGTTGTTGAAGATGAAATCTTTTTCGATGAAAGCTACAATGGCAAGAACAACCACGGCTACGAGCGAACGAACGATATGCCACCGCAGCTCTTCGAGATGCTCCCAGAAGGTCATCTCCACCTCTGCTTCCTGTTCTTCCAGGTTTTCAGGTATCTCCTTTTCAGCCATTGGATTTATAATTAGGCCGGCAAACTTAATAAAAAAATGCTCTCTTTTCCACTGTTACACAAATGATATGTCCGGGAGGTTGTTGCTCCAAATCATCAGGATATGATTTAGTGCATACAAATTGTTGAATCTCTTTTATTTTTCTTTATAATTGCTTGCGAAACGTATTATTTTTATTGGCTACGGTAATTTATACACAACAATAGAATCATCCCGCAATTTTTTTGGTTTGCTGCCTTTTAGTTTTATTTTTTCGACTGTATCGTGAATTTCAGAATGATAGATATTATCTTCAACCGGAAGGTATTTTACTATAGCCTTATGATATAAAACCCTTTCTTTTTTTATTTTACAGATGGCATAAAAAGATTTGTTTTCCAATAGTTTACCAATACAATCCTTTTCATTTCTATCATATTCTCTATCAACGGAAACGCCTTTTGAATCTTTAAATACGGCAGAACTCGGCCGATTGTTTTCATAATCCCAAAATTGTTCAATAATTCCACGATACAAGTACTCATTATTGTCAATATCAGGTAACACTTTTTTATTCATAAAAATCAGCAATACTTTTTTCCAAATCTTTAATTGAAATTTCTTTTTCTGTTTCTACGCCATCCTTAACTTTATATAAAAATATTTCGTCATCAGATATTTCAATTTCGTAGAAATTATTCTCATCAAAGTATTTTTCCAGTTGGATACTCCCCCTTCCGGTAGGGAATATTTGCGGTTGATATTCTATTTTGGAAATGATTTTTTCCACAATATCAATTACTTCAGGTTTTATTTGTTCCCCGTCGTAACCATTCCAATTTTTCCGAAGCGTTTTAAACGATTCCAATTTTTGTTTGTTTAAATGTAATTTATCCAATGAAAATCTCTCGGGATTATTAAACCTTGTAGATGATGAAAACAATTCTTTGAAATCTTTCTCTTTAGAAAAATTTACATCCTTCATAATCAAATACTGTGGTGCATAAGAAGTATTTGATGAAAACAAACCATCACCTGCTAAAAAAGTAGTTCTATGAACATTTTCCACTTTCATAACTCTTTTTTATTCTTTGTTAATTCCTCTAATTTTTCAATGTGTTTCCCTAACCATCTGTGAATTTCTTTTGCGGTTTGATAATTCATAATGATCCCATTTTCAATAACTCTCACAAAACTGTTTTGTAAATCTTTCGGTTCCGAACTTATCTCTTTTGCAGAATTCATTGTTCCGTTCGAAAGTTCATAAGTTTGAGAAATTGGTAATGCAGCTCGTTCCAGATAAAAATTAACAACAATCTCACCCAAAGGATTAATACCTCCTTGAGCTCCGTTTATATATTTAGGATTGTAATTTTTATCAAAAATATATTTACATTTTATGTTTTCCATTTTATCATGTTTTTTGTCTAAAGCAAAAATAGTTAATAATTTTTAATTCTCTGGTATTTTTACTTTTTTAACCCTAATCAAATAACCTTTCTACGCCAGCGCATAATCCAGTTGCTTTTTGCGGATGTCGATATGTTTCACGCGAATGCGGATGGGATCGCCCAGTTTGTATTCGTGGCCGTAACGATGGCCGATTACTCTGTAATTATCTTCATCCAAATAGTAAAAATCGTCGTCCAGATCGGTAAGGCGGATCATCCCTTCGCATTTGCTCTCGATCAGTTCAACAAAGATGCCGTATTTCGACACACCCGATATCAGCCCGTCGAATTCCTGTCCGATCTTATCGGCCATGTATTCGGCTTGTTTGTATTTGATCGAAGCCCTTTCGGCCTCCTGTGCCCGGCGTTCCATATCCGATGAGTGTTTACACTTCTCTTCGTATTCCGTTTTGTCCACCGATGGTTTTTTATCGAGGTAACGTTCCAGCAGCCGGTGCACCATCAGGTCGGGATAGCGCCGGATGGGTGAAGTGAAATGGGTGTAATACTGGAACGCCAGTCCGTAATGCCCGATGTTGTCGGTGGAATATTCGGCTTTGGCCATGGTTCTCACAGCCAGCGTTTCGATAAGATGTTCCTCGCCTTTGCCGTGCACCTGATCGAAGAGTTCGTTGAATGACCGTGCCAGGCTGCGTTCGGAGCCGAGGCGCATGCGATAGCCCAGTTTGCCCACATATTGCACAAACTGGCTCAACTTTTCCGGTGATGGCTCGGCGTGCACCCGGTACACAAAAGTTTTCGGCTCAACACGTCCGCGTCGCCGGCCGATGCGTTCGGCCACACGCCGGTTGGCCAGCAGCATGAAATCCTCTATCAGCCAGTTGGCCTCTTTTTGTTCTTTGATATAAACACCCACGGGTTTGCCCTTTTCATCCAGGCGGAATTTTACTTCCTCGCTGTGAAAGTTGATGGCGCCTTTCTTAAAACGGTCGTTTTTGAGTTGATGTGCCAGTGAATAAAGTACTTCGAGTTCTTTTGCCAATTCCCCTCTTTTTTCTTCGATCACCTTTTGTGCCTCTTCATACGAGAACCTCTTGTCGCTGTTGATAATGGTTTTTCCAAACCACTCTTTCACAACCCTTGCATTGTCATCCATTTCGAAAACGGCCGCAAAACAAAGCTTGTCTTCTCCCGGACGCAGCGAGCATACGTTGTTGGAAAGCACCTCGGGCAGCATGGGGATCACACGGTCAACCAGGTAAATGGATGTTCCGCGATCGTAGGCCTCCTTGTCCAGGGCGCCGCCGGGTTTAACATAATGGGAAACGTCGGCAATATGAACACCTACCTGATGATGTCCGTTGTCGAGCCGGCGGTACGAAATGGCATCGTCAAAGTCTTTGGCATCTTCGGGGTCGATGGTAAAGGTGGTCACCTTTCTGAAATCCCACCTTTTTTTGATCTCCTCGCGGCTGATCTTTCGTGTAAGACGGGCTGCTTCTCGCTCGGCCTGTTTGGGAAACGACAGCGGAAAATCGTACTCCACAAGAATGGACTTCATCTCCACCTCGTTATCGCCCGGACGTCCCAGCACCTCCACCACCTCTCCGAAAGGGTTCTTCGAATGCTCAGGCCATTCGGTCATTTTCACCACTGCCTTCTGGCCGTTCTTTGCATTTTTCAGATCGGGCAGCGGAATAAATATATCTATCGGAACATTCGGGTTGTCGGGTACGAGAAATGCAAATTTGGCGGATTTCTCGATGGTGCCCACAAAATGGGTTTTTGCCCTTTTGAGCACCTCCACCACCTGACCTTCCGGTTTGTGTCCCTTGCGGCGCGGAAACAATTGCACTCTGACGGTATCGCCGTGCAAAGCCTTGCCCGTGTTGTTGGCCCCCACAAAAATATCCTCGCCCAACTCATCGGAAATGATGTATGCCTTTCCGGTTTGTTTCATATCCACACGCCCCGTAACGGTTTTTTTCGAACCCGTTAACTCGGGTAACTTTTCGGCGTTGATCTTGTATTTTCCGCGACGCTGCTCTTCCAGTTCCCCCTTCTCGGCAAGCTCGTTCAGGATATCTTTCACTAGATTTTTGGCAGCTTTGTCCATCGCGCCCACTGCAAAGGCAATTTGCTTGTAATTGAATGCCGTGAAAGGATTTTCGGCTAATGCCTTCAGTATCCCCGCCTTTAATGCCTTACGGCCTATTTTTGATTTTTTTGTTTTCAGTTGTCTTTTCTTTTTTGTCATAATAAAATAAAAATGGTAATAATACTAATACTTCAACAAAACGTTTTTCATATTGTTTTGTTTTTCTTTGAAAGATTATGAGATGATCGAATAAATGGACGGTTGGATAGTTGAGGTTTTTATTTCTCATTTTGTCATGATTATTGCTGATTCAAAAGTTTGTCGGTTGTGCAATGGTTATTCCCGGTTTTGAAGATTTCTATGAGGCAAAATGAAATTGTCCATGCAAATTTTTGTATAGTGATTTTGGGTTTTTTTGTGAAAAAAGTTTCAAAAAAATATATTGAAACATTGTCTGCTCAATGAATCTCGTTAAAGAACTTCTGCAAAAATCCCATAACCGTAGCCAATTTGATTGTGGGGTCGGGTTGCTGAATAATTACATTAAATTTCAAGCAAGTCAAGACGTAAAAAGAAACCTCCCCGAAATTTCCCCGGTAATATTTTCGCCCTTCAGTCGTCTCTTTAAATTAAACATCAAGATTTTTAACTAAATACCCGGTTATCGTGTCATTGATCCGAATTACAAACCTGGGGAAGACCTACCGGAAAAGGAAGGTGGAAATCCCCGCTTTAAAGGAGGCCTCTTTCGTGGTGCAGAGCGGAAGTTTTGTCTCCATCACCGGCAAGTCGGGCTCGGGAAAATCCACACTCCTCAACCTCATCGGCGGTCTCGACACGCCCACATCGGGCAGCATCCTCTTCGACGGGAAAGCCCTGCACCGTTTCAGCAAAAGCGAAATGGCCAACCACAGACGTTTTTCGGTGGGCATGATCTTCCAGTCGTTCAATTTGATACAAAGCCGCACCGCATTGGAAAATGTTGAACTGGCTTTGACTTTCGGCGGTGTTCCGAGAAGAAAGAGAAAAGAAAAAGCGGAAAGCTTACTGGAAAATGTGGGGCTGAAAGACCGGATGACGCATCTTCCCGACGAGCTTTCGGGCGGGGAAGCCCAGCGTGTGGCCGTTGCAAGGGCAATGGCCAACAACCCGAAGGTGCTTCTTGCCGACGAACCCACCGGAAACCTCGACAGCGAAACCTCCTCCGAAATCATCTCCCTGTTGCAGGATTTGAATCATAACCATGGAATTACAATCATCATGGTAACCCACGACGTTGAAACCGCCGGCAGGGTATCCGACATGGTACTGAAACTTAAAGACGGAATGATCGTCGAACAAACCGAAAAAAAACATTGACCATGGATTTAACGGATATGATACTTTTGGGTTTATCCAATTTGCGGCGTACCAGACTCCGCACTTTTCTCACGACGTTGGGCGTAATTATCGGCATCGGTGCCCTTACCTCGATGGTTTCGTTCGGAACCGGGATGCAGAAAAACGTTACGGATGCGATTATGAACAACGATTTGTTCACCAGCATTACGGTAACGTCGCAAAAAACGAACATCAAAGAAATCGCCTCCGGTGATGTTGAGAAAATCGCCGGCACATTCAGCAAAAAGGGTGTGCCCCTCACCGATTCGCTGTTGCAGGCCATCCGCAACCTCGAAGGTGTGGAAATGGCTTATCCCAACATGGATTTTTCGGCAAGGCTGCATTTCGCAAACGATTCGGCAAGCATATCCGTTCAGGCGCTGCCCGCTGCACTGAAAAAATACAAACCCTTCAACCAACTGGTGGCGGGTAGTTTTTTTGATTCGGACAGTTGCCGGTGCATCGTGCTTCGCGAAGAGACACTGAAAAAACTCAAAATAAAACTTATCAAAGACCGGGGAGAGGATCACCTGACAAGGCAGGACTCGGCACGGGGATTCGTACTGATGCACCCCGACAGCATCATCGGTAAAACCATTGAGATCGTCACCGTTTCGATGAATCCAAAAAAAATGTCCGGTGCGTTGCTGGGCATGATACGAAATCAACCCGAAATGCCTTTTGACGAAACCGTTACCCGGCTGAAAATTACCGGCATCCTGACACGGGCAGGTCAGTTCGGCGGCAATGTCTTTTCAGGGGGAGCGATCATTCCTCCCGGAACGGCTGCCGAAATACCGCGGTTATCTTTTTCGAGTGTCTGGGATATCCTGAACAGCAAAAACAAAAAAGGAACCTACGGCTCCATCCATGTGCGGCTGACGGACATGGGCAAGATGGATAAAGTGAAAGCTTCGCTCGATGCAATGGGGGTGGGCGTGTTTACCATTGCCGATCAGCTTGAAGCAATCAAACGCGGCTTTCTGATCTTCGATTCCATCCTCGGCGCCATCGGCGTCATTGCGCTCATCGTTGCCGCGCTGGGTATCGTCAACACCATGGTGATGTCCATCCTTGAGCGAACCCGGGAGATCGGCATCATGAAAGCCATCGGAGGAAGCGAAAAAGAGATCAAAATGATCTTTTTTACCGAAGCCGCCGTCATCGGTTTTATCGGGGCCGTTTTCGGGCTTGTGCTCGGTTGGTTGGTTACCCGGGCGGCCAATCTGGTATTGAACGCCCAGATCACCCCCAAGGGAGTTGACCCGGTCAACCTGTTTTATTTCCCATGGTGGTTAATTCTCGGCGCCGTTCTTTTTTCCATCGTTGTCAGCCTTGTTGCTGCGGTTTATCCTGCAGCACGCGCCGCCCGCATCGACCCGGTGAAGGCTTTGAGACACGATTAAGATCTAAAAAAATAACCGTTTTTGATTGTTCTTGTTAAAATAATCAGCTACTTGCCGGTACCCGTATTCTTTGCTCCCATTTTCTTTTTTTACGGATCATAAATTTTCTCCGGTTTTTGACGTTGGGCTTTCGGGGGGAATTGTACTTTTGTAAATCCAAAGGGATAAAGGGGGAATTGAATGAACATGAATAAAAACACTTACGAAAACCGCAAAGCGGTCATCATCGGGATCATTGTCCTGACGGGATTGCTGTTGGTTACACGACTGTTTTTTATTCAGGTGATCAACAAAAAATATGTGCTCTCGGCCACCAACAATGTGTTGCGTTATGTCACACAATATCCTTCGAGGGGCCTCATCTACGACCGGAACGGGAAACTGCTGGTATTTAACGAAGTGGCTTACGACCTGATGGTCATTCCGCGGCAGGTCAAAACCATCGACACCAATGAATTTTGCCGGTTAACGGAATTGACAAAAGAGGAGTTCATCCAAAGGATGCATAAAGCCGAAAAATATTCTCCGTATAAAGCCTCTGTTTTCGAGGAACAGATATCAAAAGAAAGCTTCGGCTACCTCGAAGAAAAATTGTACAAATATCCCGGTTTTTACGTCCAGCCGCGTACGTTGCGCAAATATCCCGTTCCGGTTGCTGCGCACACCCTGGGCTATGTCGGTGAAGTGAGCCGGAGCGATATACGGAAAAATCCGTACTACAAAATGGGCGATTACATCGGAAAAAGCGGGGTGGAAAAAGCCTATGAAAAAGAGTTGCGGGGCAAAAAGGGAATGAAGATCAAAATGGTGGACGTGTTCAACCGCGAAAAAGGAAGCTACATGAACGGCAGGTACGACACCCTTGCCGTTCCGGGCAACGACCTTTACCTGACCATTGACGCCAAATTGCAGGCCTACGGCGAGCGGCTGATGCAAAACAAAAAGGGAAGCATTGTTGCCATCAAACCCTCCACGGGGGAGATCCTGGCGCTGGTAACAAGCCCGGCATACGACCCCAATCTATTGGTGGGGCGCATCAGGAGCCACAATTACAACTTGCTGTACAACGATACGCTGAAACCGCTTTTCAACCGTGCTTTGCTGGCGATGTATCCGCCGGGCTCCACTTTCAAACCGCTCATGGCGCTTATCGGCCAGCAGGAAGGAGTACTGTCAGAAAGCACACGGTATGCCTGCGCCGGCGAATCGGCGCTGCCCATCAAATGCAGCCACAACCACGAATCGCCCCTCAATCTGGTTCACTCCATCGAACAATCCTGCAATCCTTATTACTGGAATGTGTTCCGGTCGGTGATCGACAACCCGAAATACGGTTCCGTGCGCGAAGCCTTTATTCGTTGGCGTCAGTATTTGTTGAGCTTCAACCTCGGCAAAACCTTCGGCTCGGATTTGTTGGTGGAACGGAGCGGAAACGTACCCCTGCCCGAATATTACGACAAGTATTTCGGCAAAAACGTCTGGCGGGCCATGACCATCCGTTCGTTGTCTATCGGTCAGGGAGAATTGCTCGTCACCCCCATGCAACTGGCCAATGTGGTCACCATCATTGCCAACCGGGGATTTTATTACAAACCGCATATCGTTAAAGGCATCAAAAAAGAGGGAAAAATCATCCCCATGGAATATGAAAAAATAAACACCATGGTTGAGCAACGTTATTTCGGCCCTGTGATCGAAGGGATGCATCTGGTGTACAGCGGCGAACACGGAACGGCACGATGGTATGCCCCCGACAGCATCAGCATGTGCGGCAAAACCGGAACCGTCCAAAATCCGCACGGCGAAAACCACTCGATGTTCATTGCTTTTGCACCCATGGACAACCCCCAGATCGCCATCTCGGTGATCGTCGAAAACGGCGGCTACGGATCGAAGTATGCCGCTCCCATTGCTACACTGATGATGGAAAAATACATCCTCGGCGATTTTAAAAAACCCTGGTTCGAAAAAAAGATACTGGAAGCCGATCTGATACATAAAAAGACAACCAAAGAATGAGAGAGCGCACTAACATACTGAAAACCATTGACTGGTGGCTGATACTTTTGTATCTGTTGCTCGTGCTCATGGGGTGGTTGAGTATTTATGCCGCAGTGTACGACGAAAACCACAGCAGCATCCTCGACATGTCGCAAAACTACGGGAAACAGTTGCTCTGGATCGTCACCTCCATTGTGCTGGCCCTCATCATCCTCATCACCGATGCCCGGTTTTTCTCCTCTTTCGCCATGCTCATCTACATCCTGATGATCGGGGCCCTCATCGGGGTTTTGCTTTTCGGAAAAGAGATCGCCGGGTCAAAGTCATGGTTTCAGATCGGGAGTTTTTCACTGCAACCGGCCGAATTTGCCAAATTTGCCACCAACCTTGCCATGGCCAAATACTTGAGCACACTCAATCTCAACCTGAAAAATCCCAAATCGCTGTTCAAATCCGTCATTATCCTTGCCATTCCCGCCGGGCTGATCTTCTTGCAGAACGACACCGGATCGGCGCTGGTCTATTCGGCCTTTGTTTTTGTTTTGTACCGCGAAGGGATGCCGGGTAGTATTCTCGTCATCGGGCTGACGGTGGTCGTTTTGTTTCTGATGACTTTGCTGGTGAACAAACTGATCGTGGTGGGAGTTCTGGCTCTTGCGGGCGCCCTGGTCATCGTGCTGATGAAAAAGAATTTCAGGAACATTCTTGCTGTCGTGGCCATATTTGTTGTGGCGGCAGGATTTGTTTTAAGTGTCGGTTATGCTTTCGAAAACATCCTTGAACCGCACCAACGCACACGCATCAACGTTTTACTCGGCAAAGAGACCGACATCCACGGAGCCGGATACAACGTCCATCAGTCGCTTATCGCCATCGGCTCGGGCGGGCTGACCGGGAAAGGTTTTCTCAAAGGCACGCAAACAAAATACAACTTCGTCCCCGAACAAAGCACCGATTTTATCTTTTGTACCGTGGGCGAAGAGTGGGGCTTTCTCGGAAGTTTTGCCGTGATCTTTTTGTTCGTGGCGTTGCTCATCAGGCTCATCATGGTGGCCGAGCGGCAACGGTCCAAATTCAGCCGCATTTACGGATACGGTGTGGCTTCGGTTATCTTTTTTCATTTTACCGTCAACATCGCCATGACACTGGGGCTATTCCCGGTCATCGGCATCCCCCTGCCCTTCTTCAGCTACGGCGGCTCCTCCCTCTGGGCTTTTACCATCCTGCTGTTCATCTTCATCAAACTCGACTCCAACCGGATGAATTTGCTGTACTAACGCAGCAAGTACCGGATAATTAACTACATTTGATTTTTATTTCGGCAACCGGACAACTTTTGCCGGCCATTTGAATTAAATACTTTCTTGCAATGTTACAACTGTTTACCGATGAATATTTTATGAAGGAAGCGCTGAAAGAAGCCCAACTTGCCTTCGAAAAAGATGAAGTGCCCGTGGGAGCCGTCATCGTCTGCAACAACCGCATCATCGCCCGCGCACACAACCTTACCGAGCATCTCACCGACGTTACGGCGCATGCCGAAATGCAGGCCTTTACGGCAGCTTCCAATTTCCTCGGCAGCAAATACCTCGACGGATGCACGCTTTACGTCACCCTTGAACCTTGTGTGATGTGTGCCGGCGCCGCTTTCTGGACGCAAATTTCTAAGGTCGTCTTCGGTGCCCGCGACGAAAAACGCGGGTTCACCCTCACAAACCCAAAAATCCTCCATCCCAAAACCGAACTGGTGTCCGGAGTGCTTCAGCAGGAATGCAGCAGCCTGTTGAAAGATTTTTTCAGAAAAAAAAGATTTGAATAGAACTAATTTGCTTTGATTTTGCGGGTCGATATTGCTTTCCCGGAAAAACCATTGGCAATGAACAACCTGTAACCTTTTGCATCAGTTGCTACCTTCCCACCTTATCGCATTCCTACCTTCCTACCTTGCCGCATTCCCACCTTACCGCATTGCTCCCTTCCTACCTTCCCGCCTTCCCACCTTCTTCATTCCTCTCCTCCCCATATCCAACAAAAATGATTACCTTTGGTACGATAATTTTGCGGAGAAATTTTCCAATTATAAAATCTTGAAGTTTTTTATTTGTATTCAGATGATAAAAAAAACAACATTTGTACTTATTGTTCTGACTTTTCTGTCGGGAAGCGTTATTTCCAAGAAGGTTTCGCTGAAAAAGGCCCGACAGGTTGCCGTTCATTTTTACACCGAAAGATTTTCGGAGAGCAGGACACCGGATGAAAATCTTTTGCCCATTATTAATTTTACAAAAGGTGAAACGGTTTTTTATGTTTTCAACATCAAAGATGAAAGAGGTTTCATCATAGTATCGGGTGACGAAGCCCTGCCACCCGTGCCGGGCTACTCGTTCGAGGGAAATTTTTCGACGGATGACCGAAACGATGCCTTTGATTTTTGGATGGAAGGTTTAGGTAAGTATGCCCGTCTTCGAGAAACCGGAAAATATAAAGCCGAATGGGAAAAATACCTTTCGGGCAACGGAATTTCCAAAGACGTAAAAGGTGTTGCCCCGCTGCTGACCATTGCCTGGGCACAAGGCTGTTACTACAATTCATTTTGCCCGGTCGATTCGGCGGGTTCGTGTTATCACGCCAAGGTGGGTTGCGGTGCAACGGCCATGTCAATGGTACTGAAATACTGGAATTATCCCGAACACGGCTACGGCAGCAATGCTTATGAAAATCCTCCCTACGGCACGCTTTACGCCGATTTCGAAAACACCTTTTACGACTGGGAAAACATGCCGCCAACGCTCAATTCGCAAAGCACTTCCGAACAGGTTCATGCCGTGGCACAGTTGATGTATCATTGCGGCGTGGCTGTCAACATGGTTTACACCGCACATTGGGCAGCCTCCGACGACTGGAACATCCGCAATGCTTTCACCGATCATTTCGGTTATTCTTCCAACTCCCTGTTTCTGGATACCGAGGATTTCTCCGGCGATGAATGGACCGCTCTGATGCAAGCCGAAGCCGATGCCGGACGACCGGTGTTTTACGGCATTTCCGGCGGTTCGGGAGGCCATTTCATCGTGATGGACGGCTATCAGGACGACCAGTATTTTCATTACAACTGGGGAAACGGCAGCCTGAACGGCTATTACAAAACCTTTGCGGAGCTTCCGTTCATCCAGCAGGCGATCATTCACCTTTACCCCAACAGCGAAACGACACAGGGAAACGAAAATTATTTTGCCTACAACCAGCTTTTCAACGACGGCAGCAATACGGGCGATTATCCCAATGGCAAATCTTTTCAATGGCTGATCCATCCCCAAGATGCCCAGAACATTGTTTTCCTTTTTACCCGCTTTTCCACCGAATACCAGGCCGACTTTGTGAACATCTACGACGGGAGCACAACAGCCTCTCCGCTGCTGGGACATTTTTCGGGACATCAATTGCCTCCGGTGCTGCAAACCTCTTCCAATCAGGCTTTGGTTGAATTTGTGACCGACGCGGTGAATACCGACAAAGGCTGGGAACTGCGCTACACCACGGTGCGGGAACAGTTGCCCTGTTCGGGAATTACCGTCTTCGACGACAGCACCGCCACTTTCGACGACGGCAGCGGAGCAGCCAAATACCGCGAAGACACCGATTGCTTTTGGCTGATCAATCCCGGTGATGCCGGCTCGGTGACCCTTCATTTCGATAATTTTAATACCGAAGCGGGTTGGGATTTCCTGTATGTTTACAACGGCGAAAATCCGGCTCCCGACCAACTGCTGGCCACCCTGACGGGAAATATCAGCCCCACGGATATAAGGTCAACCTGCGGAAAAATGCTGCTGCACTTTCACACCGACTGGAACACCAACAGGCCGGGATGGCAGGTGTCGTACACGGCAAATTACGAAAAGATCAGGCTCAAGGTAAGGGTTTTTCTTCAGGGAGCTTTCGAAAGCCTGTTGATGAACACCGGAATAAACGGCATATTACCCGTTCACCAACCTTTTGATACCGATCCTTCGGCCATCTGTTATTACGAAGGCATGGAAAGTGTGGATGCCATACCCAATGAAAATATTGTCGACTGGATGCTTGTTGAACTGTACGATGCAGCCGATGTAGAATCAGTTGATCAAAACAAACCGGTGGCCCGGCAGGCAGTTTTCCTGCGCAACGACAGCTATCTTGTTGCACTCGACGGCTTCTCCACACCGGTGTTTTTCAACCGGATCGTACAACAACCATTTATCAGGGTGTTGCACCGCAACCACCTGCCCCTGCTGTCCGCTCAACCTTTGGTCCACGCGGGAGCAACTTCCTTTTACGATTTTACAGATGCTGCCGACAAAGCGTTGGGCGGCGAAAAGGTGCAGGTTGAGTTGGCTCCCGGTATTTGGGGGCCTGCAACAGGCGATGCAAATGCCGACGGACAGGTCAACAACAAAGACAAGGACAACATCTGGTTTTTACAAAACGGCCAAAACGGATATTTTACGGGAGACTTTGACATGAACGGCACGGTTGACGAACAGGATAACGATTTGTGGAAATCCAATGCCGGAAAAGGAAGACAGGACGATATATTGAACTAACTTTATGAATTAAAAAAAGTAGAAATATTTTGTCGTTTAAAACAAAAAAACCGGCGATTTACTTTTGCGAAAAATTGATGAAATTAATTTACCATTTATCTATAGCGAGAATGCCAACCCGTGAACCTTTTTTTTATAAAAAGAAACTCCCATAACCAATTTTTCGACGCAAACAAACACGATGATAATCCCGAAGAGCCTGTCCTTTAATATCGGGAAATTTCACGATCATTCCATTCCGATGCCGTTTACGGTTAAAACATCCTCGGGAACTTTGATGCAATTGCGCAGCTTGTAAACAAAGAAATTCTCAACATGTCTCTTCCCCTTATAAATTTTGATGATCTCCGGCTGCTCAATGGTTTCGAAGTATTGTCCGAACAGCGGTTGCGGCGCTTTGAAGTCGCGGCTCGGAGTGATGAACCAGGCATCCGAGCCAAGTTGCAACGGTTTACGTTCCCGGTTGATCCAGGCATATTTGTGGATTCTTTCCAGATCACCGAAAACCAAAAGGTTGATGTGGTTGGGATAAGCAACGTAAAAATCGAGATGTGCCGCCGGAAACCAGCGGTAGGAAAGAATGGGCGCATCCCTGCCGATATTTCCCGACCGGATGTCCGCTCTGTACATTTCCAGAAATCGATCCGAAAACTGCCGCCAGCCATACATGTCGAGGGTAAAATCGTTGTGTCCGAGTTTTTCGGGATCCTTTTCGCCGGACGAGGTGAAAACACCTGTTTTTATCTCCGTAAGCCCAAGGATCATGGTCAACAAAAGCAACATTGCCGCAGTGGCAATGGCCTTTGGGAACAAAATGACCTTTCCGGTCTGTTTTGCTTTTTCGGCCAGCCACACCGCCGCCACAACCATCAGGCTCAAATACGCCGGGCCGGTCCAGTGCGGAAGCGTTGCCCGGAACAGGGCAAAAAACAAAAACAGGAATATCAGCGGAAGACTTGTCAACAAAAGTATTTTGATCTGTTGGTTGCCCTTCCCGAATCTCTTTCGCCAAAGTGCCACCAACGCAACGAGGATGATGACAAAATTCACCGGATTGTTGTACAATACCTGCCCGAAAAGCTCGGTGAAAAAATAGTCGGGCCTCAAACCGTTTCCCCAAAAGCTCACCCTTTGGCTGTTGAAGGTAAAACTGATGAAATGGTTGTGGACGTTCCAGAGGATCACCGGCGAAAACAATAGCAGCGTTATCAGTATGGAAAAATAGAGCGCTCCCGTACGGAGCCATCTACGCCGGTAAAAAAGAATATACAACCCTGCTCCCACCCATAAAAAGACGGCGGTATATTTGGAGAGCAAGGCCAGCCCGATAAAAAAACCTGCGAGCAGCATCCGTACTTTTGCCCGTTTGTCGACGGGATCGGCCGGAAGTGCCGTCAGCAAAAACCACAGTGCTGCCAGCGAAAAGAACAGTTGGGGTGTGTCGGGCAAAATAAAGACCCCAGCGATCACAAAACAATAAACCGACGTGTTGTATAACATGGCGGCATACAATCCCGCAAAGGCTCCGTTTATGCGTTTACCGATAAGATAAATCATAAAAGTATTGAGTCCTCCCAGTAAAACGGCGCTCATCCTGATGAACAACTCGTTGCCGAATTGCAAATTGAAGCTGAAAAGCCGAATCATCCACCCCACCATCGGCGGATGGTCGAAATGACTCCAGTCGGGATACACGGCATAGGTCCAATAATACACTTCATCATTCCCCAGTTCAAGGATCCACGCAAAAAATGCCCGTATGGCAACGGACAGCACAATGATGATCACCAGCGTGCGCCGGATGGTTTTTTCCCTTTTGTTTTCATCGTCATTTTGAACCATGGGATGCTGTCGGCTTATCTGTGAAAATAATACCTGCCCGGCGATCTTCTCCGTCTCCTGCGATTACGTTTAACCCTGACAACGATCAGCAAAACGATGACAACAATGGCCAAAGCAATTGCTCTTTGTATCCATGTGGCGGTTAAATTGATCTCCGGCGAAATAGCCTCCGGTAAATTTTTGCCATCATAGCGCACCACGGGATTGAAGTAAAACTCGGTGGAATCGGGAAAACGGATCACCGTCCGGATATAGGTATCGGTAGGATTGAAGGTGTACCGGGCAAAACAGGTGTCGCGCACCATTCCCCAGGTAAGTCCCTGACGCCCGATAAATTCTATTTCCCTTGCTTTTCGGCTCACTTTTACAAAGACCGTGTCTCCTGAAACATGAAAATATTCAAGCGAAGGAAGGTGTTGATGATCTTTGGTCTTTTCCACAAAATCCGCCCCCGGGCGCATTCCGATCCGTACGGCGTAAGCCTTTCCGGATTTCAATGCATCCAGAATTGCATCCTCCTCCAGAACGGAGGTGTTGACCATGGTAAAAATCCTGCCCACCTGCGTAGGATCGAAAATATCGTGTGTATCATCGTCGGCCAGCAGATAAACAAGATGGCCGGATGTAAGCGCCGCATCCCAGTGAGGATAACTGTAACGTACATTGCTGAATGCCTCAATAAGATCGTAATTTGTGAGGTAACGCATGTCGTCGGGGGTGTAAGCATCCCGCAGGTCGGGATGGGCCAGGGCAACGACTTTGTTTTGTTTTTTCAAAATATTGATGATATGCTGCTTATGGCTTAATGTTTGAAAAAAGGGATAGTCTCTCCAGCAAACCTTTTTTGAACCCAGGCATACCTGATGATTTTTACTGATCCCGTAGCCATGTTCGTAAGTGGGAATGTAACCCGGCTTCCCTTTCCCGAATTCATTGATACGCATGTAGTCCGACGTTACAATGATATCATATCCCAGTTGTTTATAAATGGTTTGAATGGCTTTATTGAAATTGTGCCGGCCGCTGGTAAAACCGAACCATGCATGGGATTGTGCCTGAAAATTCCCTTTCTTCCACTGTGTCGAATCGAGGTGCTGATACGGATTGAGCAATTCCGCTCCCGCAAAAGGTTTCTGATCGGCAAACCTGTAAACCGGTGCTACGGCGTAAAAAACAAAAAAGACGATCAGCAGCAAAAGCAGCACGGTAAAAAGAATTTTTAAAAAAATCCCAAATGTTTTTTTCAACATCAATTATCAGTATTGGTCAATGAGTTATTTTGAATCCGGTTCCCCGTTAACAAAAGTACAATAAATCCTTTTTACCGTGAATAAAATTGCGAAAAGGAATGAAAAACTGTAACAAAAGCAATTATTTTTCGTCTAATAATATTAAACATTCCGTAAAAACTTAAAAAATAACGCAAAAATAAATTATTGTGAATCAGCCAAAAAGACTTTATCGCAGCCGCTACGACACAGTCATCGGCGGCGTGGCCGGCGGACTGGCCGAATATTTTGAAATTGACGTTCTCATCGTGCGGATCCTTTTTTTGGTGCTTGCATTTGCCGCTGCCGGCGGCGTATTGCTTTATCTTATCCTATGGATCGTCATTCCCCTTAATCCCGATTTCAGTTATCACTCATTTAATCATTTCAAAAACAAAGAAAATATGGAAAGCAAAGAAAACGAAAACGAGAAAACAACTTCGGAACAGCAAACAAACGTTCCACCGCCTCCTCCACCTTATTACCCGACCGACAAAAAGAAAAACGACGGAAACCTCATCGCCGGCATTGCCCTGATCACCATCGGCGGAATGTTCCTGGTGGACCGGTTTGTCCCGCAGATTGACTTTGGCGATCTCTGGCCCTTGCTATTGATCGTTGCAGGTATTTTAATCATGAGAAAACAGTTTTAACCCACAAATTTTTTTGCTATGAAATCAAAAAGCGTTTTTTGGGGTGTGCTGCTGGTTGCACTAGGTGTGCTGTTTGCACTGCGTAACTTCGGGGTTTTTTATTTCAGCTGGTTCGAAATAAGGCGCCTCTGGCCGGTAATTTTGGTGGTGCTCGGCATTTCGCTTCTTCCCATCAAAAGCGTAGTGCGTATCGTTTTGGCTTTTGTGGTGATAATCCTTGCCTTTGTGTTTTTCAGCGGGACACAGGATTATCGTTACCATGACCATTGGTATGACCACAGAGGCTGGTTCCGGGACGATGATGAAATTTCCCGGGAAAATGATGATGACACGGACGCGGATATTTTCGATCAGGTATTAATTGAAGAATACGACGATGACATCGAAAACGCCGTGCTGGAGCTCGACGCCGCTGCCGGTGAGTTCGATATGGGCATCACCGACGAGTATCTGTTGAAGTTCGAACGGCACGGCAACTTCGGGAGTTACCATCTCAATGCCGATCATGCCGGCAAAGCCGTGGTATTAAATCTCTCCATGACGGGGAAAACGAAAAGTTTTTCGGGATTTAAAAACGAGGCGGAGATCAACCTCAACCCCAACCCGGTCTGGGATATCAACATGGATGCGGGAGCTGCCGACATTCACTTCGACTTAAGCCCGTTTAAGATCGACAGAATAGATATTGACGGCGGAGCGTCATCCGTCTGGATAAAATTGGGTGACAAAATGGACAAAACCGACCTTCAGATTGATACCGGTGCATCGTCGATTACAATAAAGGTTCCCGAAGGCTCAGGCTGCCGGGTCGAGACCAACACCGTGCTTTCGTCCAAATCACTGGACGGATTCGACAAAATTGAGCATGGGGTGTACGAAACAAAGGATTTTTCCGAGAAGCCGCATCAAATTTTTATTTCCATTGATGCCGCCGTTTCGAGCCTTACCGTTGAAAGGTATTAACCCTGCCCATTCGCTTGTTTTCATGTTCTGAAAAACTACCGCCGGGCATTGGCGGAAGGGGATCAATTTTATTCCTTTTTTTTACCTTTGTGGAGTGATAATTAATGTAATGCTAAAATGTTACAACACATAAAAAAAAGGCAATGGCAGATATAGAAAGAATCATCAAAGCGATAGATGAATTTCTTGAAAGGAAACATCAAAAAATAACAACACCTGTTGAAATTAATCCATATCTTGAAAAAATAGGGTTATTAAATGACTCATTATCAAGGCCAGGATTACCGGTTAGAAAAATTTTACGAAAAGGACAAATTCCTCATGCATATCAAATAGGGGTAAATTGGCAGATTCCTCATTCTGGAAAAAGTCAAAGAAATTTAAAACCAATACTTAATTCAAATTCAGAAAAGGAAACAAAACCAAAAAAAATCATTTCGACAAATGGTCATAAATTAACTCCTATTGGGAACTTAATTATTAACCTTATTGAGGAAAAATATAATAAGAAGCCTCCTTGTTTTTATGAATATAAACCAGACTGGCTTCTATCAAATCCAACAAAACAATTAATAGAAAAACGTGATGAATTAAGCCTGCTTTATGCAGAATTGACGGAGAACAAATTTTCATTAATAGAAAAAATTTCAGAATTAACAGATAAAAAACTGAAGCAAAAACAACATCACCTGTCCCTGCCGTGTATCTATCTATTTTTCATTGCAAAGTCGTACCCTGCTTTGAGTGCGGCAAGGTTCAGGTTGACCACGTCGTCACCCTTTTTCCCGAAAAGTTTTTTCAAGGCAATTTCAATCAATCCGTAATCGAGATCGAGAAAAGGAGATGCTGCGCCCAGAATGACAATATTGGCCGCCCGTGGTGATCCGACGTCTTTGGCTATTTGCTCCGCATCGAGGATAATGTGGTTTTTCACCTGTTCGATCTGTGCGACGATATTGTTGATATCGGGATAATCGGAAATGTTGACAAAAGGCTTCGAGTTGGTGATCAGCCAACCTTTTTCGGGATTGAGCATGGGCAGATAACGGAGCGACTCCATGGGTTCCACCGAGATGATCATATCGGCTTTCCCGGTCGGGATCAGGTCGGAATTGATCGGTTTGTCCGACAGCCTCACATGCGACTGCACATCCCCGCCGCGCTGACTCATGCCGTGCACTTCGGATTGCTTGATGTACAAACCTTCTTCTACGGCACACAGCCCGAGGGTTGCCGCAATGGTTAAAATTCCCTGACCCCCGACACCTGCAAGTATGATATCTTTTTTCATCGAATTCTGTTTTTTAAGAAATATGACTATTTTTTTTCTTTCTTTAAATGCTTTGCACGCATTCTGCGGTCGAGCGTACGGACACACTCGCGACGCGGTATGATGACCGACACTCCCTGATAGGCGATTTCCTCCTTCATGATCTGTACATTTTCGTCGTGATATTTTCTCAGGGGTTTGATCACCTTCAGATGTTCGGGCTTCACGCCCAGGGCCAGACAGATGGCTTCGATCTTACCGGTGCCAGCCGAATCCTGCCCGCCCGTCATTCCCGTTGTCGAGTTGTCGCTGATGATGACGGTGATGGGAGAATTTTCGTTTACAGCATCCAGCAATCCTGTAATGCCCGAGTGGGTGAAGGTGGAGTCGCCGATCATGGCCACGGCAGGGACAAATCCCGCATCGGCAGCACCTTTGGCCATGGTGATGGATGCACCCATGTCAACGCAGGTGTTGATGGCATTAAATGGCGGAAGGGCACCCAGTGTATAACATCCGATGTCGGAAAATACACGGCCTCCCGAATAGTCGGCCATCACCACGTTAAGGGCATTGTAAACATCAATATGTCCGCATCCAGGACACATGGCGGGCGGGCGCGGAGCCACCACCTCCGGAACATCCTGCCCGTAAGTATCGGGTAATCCCAGTGCCCGTGCAACGATGTTGGGATTGAGTTCCCCGTCCCGCGGTATCGTACCGTCCAGTCTGCCCTTTACTTTCAATCCGATGGAGAACAATCCTTTTAGCAACTCTTCCACCAGCGGATAGCCCTCTTCGAGCACAAGAATTTCTTCACATTCGTCAACGAGTTTCTTTATCATGTCTCTCGGAGCGGGATATTGTGTGATCTTCAAAACAGGGTACGGCACCTCACCATCCTGATAATTTTCCATCAGATAGTTCCATGCAATGCCCGTTGTGATGATCCCCAGCGATTTGTCGGATCCGTCAAAATATTGATTGAATCCCGAGCTCTCGGATGCTTCGAGAAACCTGGCCTGATTTTCCAACAGTCCTTTGTAACGCTTCCGGGCAATGGAAGGCAACAAAATAAATTGTTTCAGGTCGGAGGGCAATTTCAGCTCATTTTGTTTGCGTACCGCTTTTCGTTCCACTGCCGAGCGCGAATGTGCCAGCCGCGTGGTGATGCGCAACAGCACGGGGATGCTCATTTGTTCCGACAGGTCGAAACCGTAGTGCACCATGTCGTAGGCTTCCTGCTGATTGGTGGGCTCAAGGATCGGCACCATGGCAAATTTTCCGTAAAAACGGGAGTCCTGTTCGTTTTGCGACGAGTGCATGGATGGGTCGTCGGCAACAACGACAATAAGGCCGCCGTTGGCTCCCGTAATGGCCGAATTGACAAAAGCATCAGCCGCAACATTCAGCCCGACGTGCTTCATGCAAACCATGGCCCGTTTGCCAACATACGAAACGCCAAGCGCCGCCTCCATGGCGGTTTTTTCATTGGTTGACCAGGAAGAATGGATATTTTTCTCTTTTGCCTCTTTCGATTTTTGAACATATTCGGTGATCTCGGTGGACGGAGTCCCCGGATAAGCAAAAATACCGGTCAGCCCGGCATCTATGGCCGCCTGCGCAATGGCTTCATCACCAAGCAACAACAATTTCTGCATTTGTTTTTCTTATTAGTGATTGTAAATTGATTCAGTTCAATAAAATAAAGGCGCAAATGTACATTAATTTTTTTGCAAAAACAGGAATTTTATCGGGACCGGAAAATAAATCTTCCCCCTCGCTTGGTGGTTTTGTTTTTTTTATGCGTCACTTGTTTCAAATAGAATATTTAAGTTTGTGCCCCATTATTAAAATCGTTGGAAATGGAAAATCATATCAAAGAGTGCATCCAGATGAATCCGAACCCGCTGGTTCAGTACCTCAACAAATTACCGCAGGATTTCACAAGGGACGATTTGATCCTTTACATTGAGGATCACAACATCGAGATGATCAATTTCAGGTATGCCGGCGAGGACGGACGGTTGAAAACATTGAGTTTTGTCATCAACAGCCGCAAACATCTCGAAGATGTACTCACCATGGGGGAGCGGGTTGACGGTTCGAGTTTGTTTTCGCACATCGAAGCCGGAGCCAGTGACCTGTACGTGATGCCGCGTTACAAAACCGCCTTCGTTAACCCCTTTTCCGAGATACCGGCACTGGATATTTTATGTTCGTATTACGACAAAGACGGCAATCCGCTGGAAAGCTCCCCGCAATATATTCTTCAAAAGGCCCATCAGTCGCTGAAAGAAAAAACCGGTCTGGAGTTTCATGCCATGGGCGAACTGGAGTTTTACATCATCAGCCCCAAACGGCAGCTTTATGAAGCTGTTGACCAGCACGGATACCACGAGTCTTCGCCTTTTTCCAACTATGAGCAATTCCGGCGCGAAGCCATGCTGGCCATTGCTCAATCGGGCGGTAATCTGAAATACGGCCACAGCGAGGTGGGTAATTTTACACTCGGCGATACCGAGTACGAACAGAACGAACTGGAATTTGCCCCCACCATGGTTGAAGATGCCGCCGACCAGTTGATGATCGCCAAATGGATCCTGCGAACACTGGGAAACAAGCACGGCGTAACGTTGACTTTTGCTCCGAAGATCACCGTGGGCAAAGCGGGAAGCGGCCTCCACATCCACACCAAACTGATGAAAAACGGCGCCAACGCAATGATTGACCACGGAGTACTGAATGACACGGCAAAGAAAGCCATCGCAGGATACCTCTATCTTGCTCCTTCGCTTACCGCCTTCGGAAATACCAATCCCACTTCCTATTTCAGACTGGTACCTCACCAGGAAGCGCCCACCAACATCTGCTGGGGCGACAGGAACCGTTCGGTACTGGTGCGCGTACCGTTGGGATGGACCGGCAACAAAAACATGTATCTGCATGCTAACCCGCTGGAAAAGCCCCTTGAAAGCGATTTTCCCGAAAGACAGACCGTGGAATTCCGATGCCCCGACGGGTCGGCGGATATTTACCTTTTGCTTGCCGGATTGACCGTAGCGGCACGACACGGCTTCGAAATGGAAAACAGTCTTGATTATGCCAAAAAAACTTATGTGGACGTTAACATCTTTTCGGAAGAGAACAAAGCCAAAGCCGAAAATTTGCAACAACTTCCCTCATCCTGTTACGACTCGGCACAGGCACTTATCCGTCAATTGGAACATTACACCAGATACAATGTTTTCCCGAAAGGAATGCTGCTGAACATTGCCGAAAAACTCCGGCAATACAACGATAAAAACCTGCGCAGCGAAATCGAAAACAACGAAGAAGCCATCATGGATTTGGTACAAACCTATTTCCATTGCGGGTAA
>JAOZMX010000167.1 GCA_029934065.1 Bacteroidales bacterium | reverse complement strand
AGTGGCCTTTTTTAAATACTCCAGTGCCTTTGTCAAATCGCCGAGTTTGTAGGCTGCAATACCAGCTTGCGAATAGACCGGGCATGTCTGCGATTTACCCTGGTCTTCATAATTTTTGATGATGCCTTCGAATTCGGATAACGCCTTTGCAAAATCACCTGCAGCATAATCGACTTGCGCTTCATTTTGAATTTGTGTGATTTGTTTTCCGGACGAACAGCCGAAAAACAGTGCAACCATAAGGATGTGGATGAGCCACCGTGAATTTTTTGTCATAAATCATTTTTATTAAAAACCGGGGCAAAAATAAAGATATTAATGAAAAAAGAGGTAGGCAATAAAAATTGCCGCCACAATTCCGGCAAAATCGGCAATCAGCCCGCAGGTAACAGCATAGCGTGTTTTTTTGATCCCCACTGATCCGAAATAAACCGCCAGAACATAAAAGGTGGTGTCGGTGGCCCCCTGAAAGGTAGAAGCAAGCCTGCCCACAAAAGAATCGGCTCCGTATGTATTCATGGCATCCACCATCATGCCGCGGGCACCGGCTCCGCTGAGCGGCTTCATAAATGCCGTGGGCAATGCGGGAACAAAATCGGTGTTCACCCCGAGCGAGGCAAATATCCATCCGATGCCGTTAATGAGAAAATCCATGGCACCCGACGCCCTGAACACACCGATGGCCACAAGAATGGCCACAAGATACGGAATGATCTTGACCGAAATTTTAAAACCGTCTTTAGCACCGTCGATAAAAGTTTCGTAAACATTTATTTTTCGGTAAACGGCCATGCTGATAAACAGGATAATGATCGAGAACAAGATGAGGTTGCTGGCAACCGATGAAATCACATCTATTTGCTGCTGCGGAATAATGGAAAAATACCAGATGACAGAGGCTACCAGCAGGGAGAAACCGCCGAGATAGGCAAGGACGGTCTTATTGAACAGATTGAGTTTCTGGTAAAACGAAACGGAAATGATCCCTGCAAGGGTTGAAAAAAAAGTCGCCAGCAGAATGGGAATGAAAACATCGGCAGGGTCGGCAGCACCCATTTGTGCCCGGTAAACCATGATACTGACGGGAATAATGGTTAGCCCGGAGGTGTTGAGCACCAGAAACATGATCATCGAATCCGAGGCCGTATCTTTGTTTTTGTTCAGCTCCTGCAGTTGTGTCATGGCTTTCAGTCCGAGTGGTGTGGCTGCGTTGTCGAGGCCCAGCATATTGGCGGCAAGATTCATCAGGATGGAACCGGATGCCGGGTGGTCTTTGGGTATCCCGGGAAACAACCTTCTGAACAGCGGATTGACGGCTCTTGCCAGCACCCTGATCACGCCGCCCTTCTCGCCGACACGCATGATACCGAGCCAGAGCGTCATCACGCCCGTAAGCCACAAAGCAATTTCAAATCCTTTTTTGGCCATCTCGAACGTGCTGCCCATCATATCGGGAAACACTTCCGTATCACCGAAAACAATCAGCCTCACCAAGCCGACAATAAAAGCGATCAGGAAAAATGCAATCCAGATGTAATTTAAAACCATTGCAATTTTTATTGTTTCATTCTCCCGCACAAATATAGATAAATTTACGGCACTCCAACAGGAAAACATCTTTTGCATCGTGTTTCACAACAAACCGGGATGATCCGGACATCGTATCGAATCAAAAAAAAAGCTCTTGCAATTGATATCTTGCAAGAGCTTAATTTTCAATGTAGTCCGTAGGGGAATCGAACCCCTGTTACCAGGATGAAAACCTGGCGTCCTAACCCCTAGACGAACGGACCATCGTGTTCTGATAAGAACTTTTTCGCCAAAAGCGGGTGCAAAGATAATACCCTTTTTTATTTTGACAAAATATTTTTTTCGAAAAATTTCTTTTTAGGGTTTAACGACTAATTTTTTAACGATAACCGGGTGGTTTTCGGTCGTAAACCTGATCGTGTAAACGCCCCGCGGAAGCGCTTCAATGTTTAGTGTCAATAGGTTATCTGCATTACTGCTGACAATCCGATTTATATAACGTTTTCCATCCATCCCGAAAATTTCGATCTCCACACCGGTTTCATCAAAAAGTGACAGATCAATATTCAGGTGTCCGGAAGCAGGATTGGGGAAAATCGTGATATGTTCCTCCCTCCCATCGGTTTCGTTCACGGCAACCGTTGAATTTACGTAATAAGCATCCCAGCCGCTGTGCACAACATCTTTATTTGTTGAAAAAGCCACGAACAATTTTCCGCCGGGTGCAGTCACCGGATCAGGTACTCCGCCGTTATAATCACCCGAATATTCGGCCAGCAACTCCTGCGTATCCAGGTCGTAAATCTTTACGACGTCATTGTTTGGTTCCGTATCGAATGCGGTAAAATAAAGGGTTGTTGCCCCCGGAACTTCGGGTTCGATTCGCCACATGCAAACCGTATTGTTGTAATAGTTGAATTCCATGCTGCCGTCCGAGAATGATGCCTGCGGAGCGGATAATTGGGTCAGTCCGTTACACCAAACCGGCAGCTCGGTGGTATATTCGGCCAGAAATCCGTTTGCCGTCCCGGCGTTACTGCTTTTGAAAACCACCAGCATTTTATTTCCCGTTGAAGTTACCGGCTGCGGAAGGTCTGTCCCGCTCAATACGGCCAACACCTCACTTTCCGTTGTTCCGCCGTCGTATATCGTAACATTATCTCCCGAAGCAACTTCGAAACGTGAAAACACAAGCGTAATTGATGCAACGGAGTCGCCGGGCTGCTGCGGGTCGATCAGCCAGGAAACATCAGCATCCGGCAGGTAATTTTCCTTCGGCCCGCTGCCGTCTTCAAAACTGCCCGATTTGGCAGTGAGTATTTGTTGACCCGTAAAATAATAGGGGTAATTATCGCCCGGCACAAAATTGATCACCGCACCCTGACCAAGATGAAAACCGTTCACATTAGTCAAAGAATAATAACCGTTGGAAGAGCCTCCCCAACCGAAATTAAAATGAAAATAGTCGTTGTCGTCATATCCGTCGCATACAAAGGCATGTCCACCTTTTCCGGTAAATCCCGAATAATACATCGGTTGTTTCTGGTCGAGTTGTCCTTTCAGCAAATTGACCCATCCGCTCGGCGAATAATTTTCTTTCTTAACATATTGGGCATTTTGCGAATAGCTGAAATAATTCTTTATGGCCGGCGGCACATCTGAACTGTAAGCTCCCGATCCGTTGGGACTGTACATCATCTCAACCGCCACTCCGCAATGAAACTGTATCAGAGCCACATCGGAATAATCCGGATCCATTTTGTTCATCATTTGGTTCCAATTGTATTCGGTGGCACCGAAATCGGCCGAGATGTATCCGTACGGATCCCATGTATAACCGTGAGAACCGTTTCCCTGCAACGGATACCGCCAGTAATCCATCACCATCGACATGGCCGTGGCCACACAACCGGCATAGACATGCCCGCCGGGTCCCGACGAATTTTCGGGGCACAACATGTTGTAGGGATAATCCTGATTCCACATGCAGGTTAACAACGGTGACACAACAACATCCTTGCCGTCAGCGTGCTGCGAAATATCAGCCTCGGAATAATACTCCCACATCCCGGAGACCTCTTCCGTCGCCTCTACAGAATGGCTCCTGACATAACGTACCTGTTCGGCGTAACCCTCCATAAAACTGTCGAAATCGGGATTTAACCCGATACCGGGACAATCATTAACCAACGAATACCCCAGCACAGGCATCAGGGCGTCGTCGCCCGGAACAATCACAAAACCACCTCCGTCGAAGTTAAAAATGTAAAACAACGGCAACTCGTCCTGCCGTTCGATCCAGGTTGAAACAACGGCGATATTTTCCGTTGAATGATGAGCAGTAAACAAGCGTTCGTAAAAGATATTTTCGGCTGTTTTTTCGGCTTTTTGCAGGCCGACTTCTTTTGCCTGTATTTGAGATAAAATGATGATGAGCGCAAAAATTACAAGCGAGATTCTGTAGTTCATATAAAAAAGCTTTGATTAAAATGTAATGATCAGATTGAACAAGTTATTTGTGAATTTTTGCGCACAAAAGTAATATTTACCGGCAAATCATGATCTTTGTCGAATAATGAATCCTTTCGCCCGTCACCATGACGAGATAAAGCCCTTGTTTCAAATCTGTTACATCAATGCAAGCCGTATTTTCCGGCATGATATGTCTGATGACGGTTTTTCCCCGGCAATCTATTATTTCAACCTGCAGCATCCGGTTTTCGATGCCACCGGCATAAATGTTGAGGATATCCGACACCGGGTTGGGAAATACCTTGACATCACCGGATATTTCGTCCTGCGCTTCAACTTCCACCAGATCGGTGGCATACCATGCATCCCAGCCGTCAGCTCTCGTATCGCCGTCGGTTGTAAAGGTGATGAACATTTTGCCGCTTGTGGAAACCACAGGACCGGGCAAGTCGGGCGGATCGTACATTCCTGATATTTCGGCAAGCAACACATTACCCGAAGGATCATAAACCTTAACCACATCAACATCGGGCTGGGTCCGGAATTTGGTAAAATGCAGCGTCACCTCTGCGGCACCCGGCGGGTTGATCTGCCACATGCAAACGGTATTGTTTTCGTAATAAAACGCTCCGCTCCCATCCGAAAGTTCTCCCCATTGTTCCGTCATGACGGTCATGCCATTGCACCACTCCGGCCTTTCGGTCTCGTAGCTTGCAAAGAAACCCGGAGCCGTATTGCTTTGGTCCGACTGAAACTTCAGAAAGAGCTTATTGCCATCGGAATAAATGGTTTCAGGCAGTGTGGTTCCCGAAAAGGCGCCGATCAGCGGTGCATTTTCATCCCCACCATTGTAAATACTCAACACATCATTTTCATTTTCCAATGCAAACCGCTGAAACGACAATGTAATGCTCGTCACCGAATCCATTTCGTTTTGCGGATCAATATGCCACGAACACTGTGCCCCGGACTGGTAATCGTAACAAGGCCCGCTGCCGTCGTCAATGGTGCCGTGCAGTGTGGTTAAAGTTTTATCTCCGCTGCAATAAAGAGGGTATGTATAGTTGGTCGTATCAGGAAAACAATGGATGATCAGCTCCTGTGCAAGGTTAAAATTACTTCCTCCCGGCGAGAGGTCGTCGGTATAAAAATAGCCGTCGTAAGAGCCTCCCCAGCCCCAGTTGAAATGATAGAAATGGTCGCCCTGATATCCGTCAACAACAAAGGCATGCCCCGACACATCAGGCACCGACCATCCGGCGTAATACATCGGTATCCGTTGATCGAGATGTGTCACCAGCAGGCTGTCCCAGTCCATGGAAGTGCTGTCGCGAAAAACGTATTGCGTTTCGGGTGAATATTTAAAATAAGTCCGCAAAGCATAAGCAGCCTTATGGTTGTACATCCCCGAGCTTTGCGGCCCGTAAACCATATCCACTGCCACACCAAGGTGAAAGAGCAGTTCGGCCACCGCAAGATTGGTTTCATTCACATCGTTGACCATCTCATCCCAAAGGTAAGTAGTGTTGCCGAAGTCAGCCGAAATGGTTCCGTAATTGGGCAACGTGTATGAATACGAACCCGTTCCCGTTTCCGGATGTCTGAAATAATAAGCCAACTGACCCATTGCCGTGGCTACGCATCCCGTTACACAATGCCCCGCCACTCCCGACGGATCCGCCGGACACATCTGATTGTAATATTTCCCCTGATTCCAGGTGGAGGTAAGCAACGGCTCCACGTCCCTGAAATGCTTTCCGCCGTCCGGTCTGAATCCGGTGCCGGTATATTTTTCCCACACCTCCTTTATCTCATCTGTGGCTGATGTATGTTCACCGACGGCATGCCGGATCTGACGTGTGTATTGCTCCATCCATGCCGTAAAATTTTGCTGTTCACCGGGCTGACGGTATTGACCGGAAAAGGAATAGGCCAGTACCGGAAAAACATCATCCCACGCCGCCACGAGAATAAATCCCTTTCTGAAATTCACGGCCCAATAAACCGGAAATCCGTCGTCATCAATCAAAGAAACACTTTCAATCGCCGGCCCGCCGCCTGAAAGGCCGAAATATTGTACGTAGCGTTCCGTAAAAAAATTAAGCGCAAGGGTTTGCGCCTTTTCTTTTCCCGCTTCACCTGCAACAATGCTTACTGCTGCAAAGCAATTCGAAATCATGTAAACCGTAATTACAAAGAATAATTTTCTCATCATTTGTTAAATATTGTTTTTCACAAATATAAATTATTTTTTAATTATCTATTTTTGCCGCTTATCAACACAAAAAAATTACTGATTTATGAAAAGATGTTTGGTTGTAACCGGAGGTGGAGACTGTCCGGGATTGAATGCCGTGATAAGAGCCATTGTCAAGCGGGCTGCAAGCGAAAAGGACTGGGAGATTGTGGGAAGCATCGAAGCTTTCAACGGTATTTTGCGCGAGCCCACCGAGATTGTGATTCTGGACGAGAAAAAGGTTGCCGGAATCCATTACCTCGGAGGCACGATACTGCAAACCACCAACAAGGGAGGCCCCTTTGCCTGGCCGGTAAAGAACAATGACGGCACGTGGAGCACCGTTGACCGCTCCGACGAGATGCTGCGAAAGCTACAATACCTCGGCATTGACGCCGTGATAAATATCGGTGGAGACGGTTCGCAGCGAATATCCAAAAGGCTGGCCGACAAGGGGCTGAACATCATCGGCGTACCCAAAACCATCGACAACGACCTGACGGCTACCGACTCGACCTTTGGTTTCCAGACGGCAGTACAAATCGCTACCGAGGCTGTGGATAAACTGGTCACAACGGCTGCCAGCCACAACAGGGTGCTCATCCTCGAAGTGATGGGGCGCTATGCCGGGTGGATCGCACTAAATGCCGCCGTAGCAGGCGGTGCGGAGATTTGCCTGTTGCCCGAATTCCCATACCATATCGAAAAAGTCCTCGACAAGGTGAACGAACGCTTTAACCGCGATCACGGATTTGTGAATATTGTCATCTCCGAAGGTGCCCGTGCCGTGGGGAAAGATTTTGCCACGCAGGAGGAGCAGGAAGTGGGCTACCGGAACCGGCGCCTCGGCGGAGTGGCCAATGTGCTGATGCATGAGTTGATAGAAGCCGGATGCCAGCACAGTATCAGAACAACGGTTTTGGGACACCTGCAACGGGGAGGCATCCCCACGGCTTACGACCGGATCCTTGCGACACAGTTCGGCGTAAAAGCCATGGAAATGGTTCTCAACGGCGAATACAGCCGCATGGTCTCTTACCGGCATCCCGAGATCACTTCCGTTTCGCTTGAGGATGCCCTCCAAAAACCCAATCTTGTGGAATACGACACCGCTTTGATGCGCACTGCCATGGGCATCGGGATCAATTTCGGAATTTAGTTTTTGGTACAAGACTATTATCTTGTCAAAACAGGAATTCGGTTTCGAAATAGCCTCTTGGGAAGGAAAACTAACCAACATGTTGTTTAAGTGAAAAGGAAAAGTAACAATATCAACCTTTGGCGATGAACAACCGGCGACATTTTGCGCCAGCAACTACACCGTTTGCAGATTTTCCTCATTCTCTTACTTTTTTGAAAGACCAAAAAAGTAAGCAAAAAAGTCTCTCGCTTACGATGCTTTTGCAACAACGCTTATTCCTTCTCTGTCCACCGTAGCTTTAGCGAAGGCGGTAATCTCACGCAATCCAAGCCGTTCCGGCTTCATGGCAGTTTGAATAGTGCAAAGTA